>NZ_MUFN01000008.1:0-100787 GCF_001996205.1 Salinivibrio sp. IB574
CAACACGTATGCGTTTTATAATGATGCGCTAACCGTCGAAGCCAACAATAAATTGCGCTTAGCGGTCGAGCTACGGCAATGCGTGCAAAACGAAGAGCTTGAGCTTTTCTATCAGCCACAAGTGGATCTTGTGACCGGCAACATTATTGGTGTTGAGGCGCTGCTGCGTTGGCACCATCCTGAACGAGGCGTGCTCTCGCCGTTTCATTTTATTGATGTGGCTGAAGAGCGCTCGATTATTCACGATATCACCCAGTGGGTGGTGGAAACTGGGTGTCGTCAGTTAAAACAGTGGCAAGATTCGGGTCTGATGGTCTCGTTGGCGGTAAATATCTCACCACGCAATCTAGCGGATATTACCTTTACGCAGGTCGTGGCTGAAGCACTGGAAAAAACGGGCGCCGATCCGCGCTTTCTCGAGTTGGAGATCACCGAAAACACCCTAATTGAAAATCAAGCCAGTGCACTGAAAGTGTTGGAGCAGTTACGAGAAAAAGGGGTGGGTATTGCGATTGATGACTTTGGGACTGGGTATTCGTCGATGGCCTATTTAAAACGATACCCGATCTCTAAGTTGAAAATCGATCGACACTTTATCAAAGATATCCAAAGTGAAGCACCGGATGAAGAGGAAGTGGCGATCGTGTCTGCGATGATCGCAATGGCCGATAGTCTCGGCATGGGCGTAGTGGCAGAAGGGATTGAAACCACTCACCAACAAGCGATATTGCGTGAGCTGGGCTGTACCTTCGGACAAGGCTTTCTGTATAGCCGACCTGTGCCCGCAGACGAGATCGCCGAGCTATTCGGCATTGATGAGAGTCTATGAAAACCGATTAACTCCGCCCTCTCTGGTTAGCCCTCACACTTTTAGGGCTGAGCGCCAAGAATGATGTTATCACCTTGCTGTTTTTTTACCCTAGTAGAAAATGGCAAGGAGCACGATCATGATCCCCTTATTTTCTTGGCGGCGCATTGCGCTGGCTGTGGCGGTTGCTTGTTCAGCCTCGGTGTCTGCAGCGCCACATATCACAGTTTCAACGTCAACCACGCAAACGGATGGGCCGCTTACTGACCAGCATCCCACTGTGTTCTCATTGGGTAAAAACACTTACAAGGTCTCGGTCAGTGGGCTTGACGGTGAATGCGACGCGACCTCACCGAGCCGCGTCAAATTCAACACGCCAATTCCTTTATCGTGCCACGCGGAGAGCCACTTTGAGGTTAATATTCGCTTTGCCGGTGACTATGGTTTCTATTTCGATCCTAGCACCCACACACTGAGTATTAAGCGAGAACCTAAAAAAAACGCGACTGTGTTTAAACGGCCTTTGCCTGATGTGCAATGCCCAGTTTATCGCGGTGGCCCTGTCACCCTTACTGTTGGTGAGGCATTCGCCGATGGCACACTATTGAAAGAGGCGCTCAGCGGTCAGGTTGTACGTGTTCGCGACCATCAGGTGACGCTGACACCAGCATCAAATAGCGGTGGATTGATATTATTAGCGCCGACCGAGCGCGAACCTCAGGCATTTACCTACCGCAATGCCAATATCTACTTTGTGATGGTTGATCGCTTTCACAATGGCGATCCAAGCAATGATCACAGCTACGGTCGCCACGCCGATAATCAACAGAACATTGGTACCTTCCATGGTGGTGATTTACAGGGGGTACTCGAAAAGCTCGATTATATTCAATCACTGGGTACGGATGTGATTTGGCTGTCACCCATTGTCGAGCAGGTACACGGCTTTGTTGGGGGCGGCAGTAAAGGCGCGTTTCCTTTTTATGCTTATCACGGCTATTGGGCGCGAGACTTTACGCAAGTAGACCAAAACTTTGGCGATGATGCGGTGCTGAAAAAACTGGTAGAGGCCGCACATCAACGTGGCATGAAGGTCTTTCTTGATGCAGTGGTTAACCATCCTGGTTACGCCACCTTAGCTGACTTACAACAAGATGGCATTGAGGTGGTGAATGCGGACGCGTTACCAACGCAATGGCAAGATTGGCACCCCAAAAAAGGGCAAAGTTGGCATGATTTTCACCAAGCGGTGGATTATCAAAGCGCAAACTGGCAGCACTGGTGGGGTAAAGATTGGGTACGTGCGGGACTACCGGGCTACGATGCACCCGGATCGAGCGATCAAACCCTGACTTTGGCAGGGCTTCCTGACTTTAAAACTGAATCGACTCAGTCAGTGACGCCGCCTCAGTGGTTGCTCGATAACCCTGGCACACGTGTAAAAGCCCAAGATGGCTATACGGTTAGCGATTATTTACTTGAGTGGCAAACTCAGTGGGTTGAACGCTTTGGGATAGATGGGTTTCGCGTCGATACGGTTAAACATGTCGATGGTGAGATCTGGCGAGCGCTCAAACAGAAAGCCAGTGCCGCTTTGGCATCGTGGCGACAGAAGCATCAGCAGTCCGGCGCGCCTTTTTGGATGATGGGAGAAGTGTGGGGCCACAGCGCCTATCGCAGCCCGTATTTCGATCAAGGTTTTGATGCGCTCATCAACTTTGACCTGCAAAAACAGATGGACAAAGGTGCGTACTGTCTTAGCCAAATGGAAGACACTTATCATGCTTACGCCCAAACCATGCAAAACGAAGCGGATTTTATTCCAGTGAGCTATATGTCGTCACACGATACCGAGCTGTTCTTTAGCCGCTTCAAAGATATGGCGATGCAACGCGGCGCGGCTAATGCACTCTTGCTCACACCGGGGGCTATTCAAGTGTATTATGGCGATGAGGTTGGGCGAGACTTGGGTCCCTATGGAGACGACTTCCATCAGGGCACGCGATCTGACATGGTGTGGTCACGTACTCCAGAGCAACAGCGTTTGTTAGCCCATTGGCGTAAGGTGGCTCAGTTTAGACAGCAGCATCCCGCCGTAGGCGCAGGGGTACATCGGGCCATTGCCCAAAACAATGCTTATGTCTTTTCCCGACAGCTAGGCGATGACACCATTGTTGCCGCCTTTGTCGGTCGAACTACACGCGAACCGTAGAAATGAAAAAGCCCGCCACTCAGAGAGTGGCGGGCGAGAAGATTGGTCGGTCTGACTGGATTTGAACCAGCGACCCCTGACACCCCATGACAGTGCGCTACCAGGCTGCGCTACAGACCGACTAAGCGCTATATTACGAATCACCTTCACAGCTGTCAATTACTCAACGGCATTGTTTTCCTGTTTTTCAATCGTTTGGCTATTAATGCGCCACTTCGTGATTGAAATTAACGGTCATGCTCTTCTGGGTGATAGAAACGCTTCAATTCATGCATGACTTGCATCAATACAGACAGCTGCGGTTTACCTTCCGGCAAAGGGGTATAGTGCTTGTCATACACTTTATAGTTACCGAATTTGTCTACCACCGTGGTCTTTTGTGGCTGCACGACCACGATATCACGGCTATCTCCAGCAATAACCCATTTACGCGGGCGATTTTTCAGCTCGAACAAATTGGTCCCACTGCTGTAGTTTTCAGCGGGTGAGCTCACTGACAGCATGGACTCCATCAAGGTGGGGGCCACATCTAGGTGACTGCTGTAATGGGTAATTTGTTCTGGGGCTTGGTTTGGCCAATGCATGACCAAGGGCACTTGCAACTGATAACGGCTGTAATTGGTATTGGAACCCCATGTATTTAAACCTGTTTCGTTAAACTCCATACCATGGTTGGACGTAATCATAACCACTGTGTTTTCGAGCTGTCCCGATTGTTTCAAGTCTTCCAATAAAGCGCCAAGCTGATCATCGATATAGTGCGCGGCATTGTTGTAGCTGTTTTTCAATACCAGCGCCGTTTGGGTATCGACGCCGGCCATCGCGCTATCTAATGACGGCTGGAATGGTTGTGGATAGTCACCGCTTTGCTCGTAGTCACTCACGGTAGCGAGCTCCAGATAACCAAACCAAGGCGATGTATCACGCGCCGCAAGCCATTCTTGCATCTGAGAGACCGCTTCGGCATCGGCTTGCCAAGCGGGGAGCTCGGGCAGATCATCGCTTTGTAAGTCGGCGCTAAAGATACTTTGGTAATAAATTGGATTGGTAAAACCATCGCCACTGAATAGTCCAATCTGGTAGCGACGATTATTCAATGTATTCATGAGTACCGGACGCAGGCCTTCCGTGCGTGCACTTTGTGCATAGCTGCCAGGAAGACCATAGAAGAGCCCAAACAGCCCAGCCATGTCGTCATTGCTGCTGCTGAAGTGATTTTTAAACCACAGGTTCTCATTGGCAAACTGGTAAAGATGCGGCATGGTCACTGGGTTGAGCATGTCGGCGCGCAGCCCCTCGATCATTACCATCAATAGGTTTTTCTGATATTTACTCGCATCCGGTGCAAACGCGAGAGGCTCTAGGGGATAGCGAATGACTTCGCTATTTTCCTGACCCCGCTGTTCGCGGAGACGTTGGTATTCTTGCCTATCCAGCAAGCCATATTTTTCCATAAAGGTCTTCGCTGTCATTGGATAGGAGACAGGGAAGGTCGAGCGTTGCGCAGTCACGGGACTATAGATAAATGCGTCGGCCCAAATATGGATCAGATGGCTAGAAATAAAGCAGATTGCAAACACGGTCGCGACCGGGATCCCGATGCGCTTGCGCGTCAGTTTACGAAGTTTACGCCACACCCATTCTGACATGATTAATTGGAGAATAAAGATAGCTGGCACGGCAACAAAGAGGTATTGCCAGTGTGCATTCATGTCAGTTTTTTCGCCGCTTAACAACAGCTCCCACACCAAGGGGTTAAGATGGAGGTGGAGGGTTTCGTAGGCATAAATATCGAGCAGCAACACCATCATACCCGTGGTCGCCACCAGTACGGCAAACAAGCGCATTAAGCGCTGTGAGGGAATGATAAAACTCGCCGGGAAGATGATCAGTATGTACAACGCAAACACAAGAAAGCCAAAATGGCCGACCCAGTTAAAAATCAGGTACGTTTGTCCTAACAGTGTTTCGGGCCATCCTGACTGGCTGATATAGCGTGTGCCAAGCAACATAGCGGCAATGATGTTAAAAAAGCTAAACCAATGCCCCCAGCTAATCAGCTGAGATACTTTGTCACGATACGATGTTCCGCTATCAACCATACGTCTTTATTCTTCTCTTTTAAGATGCTGCTGCACGGTGCGTTATTGTTTGTCGATAGAAGACAACAACGCTTGGGCGAATTTCTCGGCAAAAGCCTGACGTTGCGCGGCAGGAATATTCTGATTCAGGATATTGGTGGCGACGTTACCGACCACCATGAGCGACAAATCTGTTGACGCATCGTGTTGTTCTAACACATTGACAACATCACTGATGATGCGTTCCACTTGTTTGTCGTCATACTTTGAAGTTACAGGCATAAATTCGTCTTGTCGTAATAAAACTAAAGCTGCGTATAATAACCCACACTTTAGTCTTACTGAAAATCTTTTCAATCATGAGCCTCACGCTTTCTAACGTAATATTGCATCAAATCGTTAAGCAAGATGATGATTCGCTTAACGTTCATCTTCGTGACGGACCGTTACCGCTCAACGATCAAACTGACAATCTGATGGCCGATGTACATCGGGTATATCACGCAAAAGCAGGCAAAGGGTTTGCTTTATTTGACACTGACAGTGAATTTCAGCAGTGGTTAAAGGAATATCGTGACCAAGCCCTCGACTTTCGCACTTTTTCTGAAAAAGCTGTCGAACGTTTGCGTAATGAACTTGCTAAGTACCCCTTTGCCGACAGCGGTACATTAATCATGGCGCATTATCGTGCGCTTGCGACCGATTATCTGTTTATTGGAGTGGTCGAATCTAAGCACAGTTTGCGGGTGACGGATGAGCTTGACGTCAATGCGACTGAGTACCTTGACGTGAGTAAGATGGATATTGCGGCGCGCATCGATCTCTCCACATGGGAGACTGACGCAGACTCCAACCGATATTTGTCCTTCATCAAAGGCCGAGTCGGACGCAAAATTGCTGACTTTTTCCTCGACTTCTTGCAAGCGCAAGTGGGCATGGACAGTAAACAGCAAAACCAAGTGTTGATGCAGGCCGTGGAAGATTACTGCGATGATGCGCGTTTGGAAAAAGAAGAAAAGAACGCGTATCGCAAGCAGGTCTTTGATTATTGTAATGATCAACTTAAATCAGGCGATGAAGTGGTAGTGAAAGAGCTTGCTCAAGAATTACCGCCAACACCTGACGGTGTCGATTTCTACCAGTATGCCAATCAACAAGGTTATGAGCTTGAAGAGCAATTTCCTGCCGATCGGACGACCATGCGTAAACTTACCAAATTTGTAGGGGCTGGTGGCGGCTTATCGGTAAACTTCGATGCCATGCTGTTAGGTGAACGCGTCTTTTATGATCCAGAGACCGATACCCTGACTATCAAAGGCACCCCGCCTAATCTGCGTGATCAACTGCAGCGACGATTAACCAGTCGCGACGACTAATCATCAAGACCAAAGTGATCGATGAGGCTAATTAGTAATGGGTGAATTTTCACCCATTTCTTTTTGGTCCGATCCCGTTTTCGTCGATTCACGCTGAATTGTTCCTTCTTCCTTGTTCACAGATTGACCTTGAGTGCCTAAAACGTAAATGAAACGTTATTTAAACGTCACTCAAATGTCATGAGTGACCTCACTGGCACAAGGAAAGAGGTTGAACAATGAAAAAGCTGACATTGTCTGCAATTGCACTATCGGTCACGTTAGCGAGTGCAGCTCACGCTGCTCCTGAAGTGATTAAGTTCTCCCACGTAGTGGCAGAAAACACGCCCAAAGGACAAATGGCGCTGCATTTCCGAGATCTTGTCGCTGAGCGTATTGGTGACAAATACGAAGTGGAAGTGTACCCAAACTCACAATTGTTTGGTGACGGCAAGGAGATGGAAGCGCTCCTACTTGGTGATGTCCAGTTTATTGCCCCTTCTTTATCTAAATTCTCCAAGTACACCAAAAAACTCCAAGTCTTCGATTTGCCATTTTTGTTTGAGGACATGGAAGCGGTTGACCGTTTTCAGCAATCAGATGCGGGGCAATCGTTGCTGCAGTCGGTCAAAGGTAAAGGCATGATCGGGCTGGGCTATTTGCATAACGGCCTCAAGCAATTGTCTGCCAGTGAGCCACTGCGGGTACCGAGTGATGCGTCTGGTAAAAAATTCCGTATCATGAGCTCGGATGTGTTGGCGGCACAATTTGATGCGGTAGACGCGGTGCCGCTTAAAAAGCCCTTCTCAGAAGTCTTTACCCTTCTACAAACCCGAGCCATTGATGGCCAAGAGAATACCTGGTCAAACATTTATTCGAAGAAGTTCTTTGAAGTTCAGCCTTATATCACAGCCTCAAATCATGGTGTGCTTGATTACATGGTTACCACCTCGGCGGAATTTTGGATGCAACTCCCAGATGCTGACCGTGAAGTGCTGAAAAAAGCGTTGGATGAGTCAGTGGCTTATGGCAATCAAATTGCGCAACAAAAAGCAGATGATGACCGCCAGAAGATCATTGACTCAGGACGCAGCCAAATTCTCACTTTGACCGATAAAGAGCGCGGTGAGTGGGTCGAAGCTATGCAGCCAGTGTGGCAGCAATTTGAGGATGAGATTGGTGCTGACTTGATTCAAGCGGCGGTACAAGCCAATCAATAATATCTAGCCGGGGATACCCCGGCTTTTGTTTTATCTCCGGTCTGACCGGGTTCATCCGTAGGGAGTGTAGGATGATCAAGTTCTTGCATCGATTCGAAGAAACCGTCATTGGGCTACTGCTGGTGGCGACGACCTTGTTGGTCTTTGTGGAGGTGGTGCTGCGTTTCTTCTTTAACGAAGGCTTACTTTGGGCACAAGAGGCCACCTTGTATTTATCGGCCTGGATGGTGCTGATTGGCGCGTCATGGGGGATCCGAGAAGGCGCGCATATTGGGGTAGATGCCTTGGTGAAAACCTTTTCACCGTCACTGCAAAAGACAATGACCTTAATTGCACTGGCGCTCGCCATGGTGTACTGCGTGCTGTTTTTCTATGGCAGTTGGGTTTACCTGAGCAAGATGAAGCTGATTGCGATTGAAATGGAAGATATTCCGATAGAAAAGTGGAAAGCCATGCTGTGCTTGCTGATCGGGTTCGCTTTGCTTGGACTGCGCATGATCACTGTGGCTATCGAAGTCATTCAAGGCAAGCGTCTGGGTTTTGGCTTTGCTGATGAAGCGAAGGAGAGCATGCATCTCGCTGAAGAAGGTGTTGAGGGTATGCCAACACGCCGCCCAGTGGAAGGCAAGGAGGAATCAAAATGACCATTGCGGTTTTGTTTGGGTTATTGTTTTTGTGCATGTTCATGGGCATGCCCATTGCCATTGCGCTGGGGTTATCGAGTGTCAGTACTATTTTGCTGTTCTCCAATGATTCCCTGGCCTCGATTTCTCTGAAACTTTTTGAAGCGACGACGCACCATTACACGCTGTTGGCGATTCCTTTTTTCATCCTCTCTTCTGCCTTTCTCTCAACTGGAGGAGTGGCGCGTCGGTTAATTAATTTTGCGGTTGATTGCGTTGGCCATGTACGTGGTGGATTAGCGATGGCATCTGTTATGGCGTGCATGCTGTTTGCAGCAGTCTCTGGTTCATCGCCTGCAACGGTTGCAGCCATTGGCTCGATTGTGATTGTTGGGATGGTAAGAGCAGGCTATCCAAAAGCGTTTGCCGCTGGGGTAATCGCCAATGCGGGCACCTTGGGGATATTGATCCCACCGTCAATTGTGATGCTGGTATATGCGGCGGCAACGGAAGTGTCTGCCTCGAAGATGTTTATGGCAGGCTTTATTCCGGGCTTAATGATGGGCGGGATCCTGATGGTCGCGATTTACATTGTCGCACGCATTAAAGGTTTACCCTCGCAACCTTTCCCAGGCGTTAGCGCAGTGCTTGGCTCAGGGGCGCGAGCGATGGGCGGACTCATGCTTATCATCATTGTGTTGGGCTCTATCTATGGTGGCATAGCCAGCCCGACTGAAGCGGCTTCAGTTGCGGCTGTGTACGCATGGTTGGTAAGTGTGTGGGGATACCGTGATATCGGACCGCTGAAAGACACCCCGTGGCGTGTTGAGGGCGAGTCATCAATTCGTGCTTGGGGGCGTAATATCGTCCAGCTGCCGTGGGTGATGATACGATCGGTAACCGATAAAGAAGTGGCCCATGTGGTAAAAGATGCCGCCAAGGTTAGCATTATGCTGCTCTTTATCATTGCCAATGCGATGTTGTTTGCTCATGTTCTGACCACTGAGCGTATTCCACATACCATTGCTGAAAGCATTGTGGCATGGGGGCTGCCTGCATGGGGCTTTTTAATCGTGGTCAATATTCTGCTATTGATTGCGGGAAACTTTATGGAACCGTCGGCGATTTTGTTGATTATGGCGCCGATTTTGTTCCCTATCGCCATGCAGTTGGGCATCGACCCCATTCATTTGGGGATCATTATGGTGGTCAATATGGAAATCGGGATGCTGACCCCACCGGTTGGGCTAAACCTATTTGTGACGGCGGGGATTACTGGTGAGTCCATTGGTTGGGCAATCAAGGCGGCGCTGCCTTGGCTAAGCTTGCTACTGGTGTTCTTAATGCTGATTACCTACATTCCGCAAATTTCGCTCTTTTTACCTGAGTACCTCGATTCATTGCGCTAGCGAGAGTTGAGTACTTGGTATGCAAACAAAGAAGGCGCCGATTCGGCGCCTTCTTTATCTTCAGATTGCCCGCGGCGAGCGTGCTTCGCCGCGTGACAAAAAAAGATTATGCTTTCTCTGCTGCAGGCGTCATGGTTTCCGCCGCAGTTTGTTTGTCATCTACTTTGTCAACAAACCATCCCATGTAGCTGGTTACGATGGTGACAGCGATACACACAAAGCTTAACCACATGAACGGGGCGTAAGACAGGGTTGCAACACCCAGAATGCTGGCCATGTAGATACCATTATCACTCCACGGCACCATGCCTGATGTCAGCGTGCCGCCGAACTCAGCATTTCGCGATAGGTTTTTGCGTTGATAACCTAAGCGGTCGTAGTTTTTGGCACAGATTTTTGGTGTCAGAATCAGTGATACATACATCGCTGAGCCAAAAATGTTCCCCATAAACGCCGTACCAATGGTTGAGGTGGCGAGGCTACCTGCGCTGTTAACGCGACGCTCAAACAGATTTGCGATGGTATGTAAAACGCCAACTTTTTCCAGCAATCCGCCGAAACCAAGACCAAACACGATCACCGCAACCGAGCCCAGCATCGATTCCATGCCGCCACGGTTTAAGATGGCATCAATAAAATCGACGCCCGAGGAGATGTGAAAAGGCGCCCACGCGGTGTTGATTGCCTGCACGGGAGTCATGTCTTGCAGCATCACAGCCCATACAATACCCAGTAACGAGCCAAAGCTAATCACAGGGAACGAGGGTAGACGCATCGCAAGCAATACCAATACCGCCAAAACTGGAATGAAAGAGAGCGGGGTGATGACAAATTGATCTTCCATGGCCAACATCACGGTCTCAACTTGGCCCATGTCCACGTTGCCCGCGTAGTGCCACCCTACAGCGGTAAAGAGGATACCGGTGATGATGTAGCTGATCAGTGCAATAGGCAGCATGCCTTTAATGTGCTCAACGATCTCAACGCCTGACATTGATGAGGCCAAAATCACCGAATCTGAGAGCGGCGACATTTTGTCACCAAAGTAACAACCAGAAAGCACGGCGCCTGCGGTCATGGGGGCAGGAATACCCAACCCTTGTCCAATGCCCATCATGGCGATGCCGGCTGTACCTGCCGAGCCCCAAGAGGTTCCGGTAGCCAATGCGGTGAGGGAACAAATCAACATGGTCGCAAGAAGGAAAATAGAAGGGTGAATTGCTTTTAGACCATAGAAGATAATGGTTGGAACGATACCGCCTGCAATCCATGTACCGACTAAGGCACCGACCGAAAGCAGAATAAGCACAGCGCCTAAACCATTTGAGATCCCTTTCGTGGCAGCAGCCTCAAGGTCTTTATATTGATGACCGAGTTTTAGGCCTAATACCATGATCACGAACCAGCCGATAAACAGGGCCAATTGGATCGGGAGATCGAGTTTTGCCGTAAATGAAAACGCTAGCGCGAGAAATATACCGAGCGAGAGAATCACTTGAAAGACTGATGGCAGTCTTGCTTGTTGTGTTGTCATAACCTTAACCTTCTTCACGTCGCACTCCTTGCAAAGCCGTGGGGCGAACGTATCGACATCATTATTGGAAGGTGGACCTAATGTGATAACGCGACTACTCCCTGCGCAATTTACCCCCTTTAACCAGGGCTAAACTCACATCACTCTCCGTGTGTCAGTATCCTATTCCGTTTGTGAGGCGACATACTCTAGCTAACACCACAAAGAGATGGGAAACATTTTTGCCAGTAATGTGAGTCTTCCGCGAATTAGGTTGCGATTACCGTATTCAGGTTAACCCTGGGGAAAGAGTTGGTTTTAAATTGATTAAAATACGGTTTTCATTTTGTTGCCGGCTGTATGTTTTTTCGTCGTGCATACGTTAAATGTCTTCATACACGTCTGTCTGGATTCCTTTGGTTTGATGAGGAATTGAACAGTTAACGACCTTGACCTGACTATCGTAAATCGACGTGTTAGTATCAAAAGCGTTTTTTCACTGACCGAACCGTGCTTATCTGGTTAAGCGTTTGGTTCAGTCACACAACATGGAGTGTGAAATTATGATGCGAGTAGGTTTAATTGGCTGGCGTGGCATGGTGGGATCTGTGCTGATGCAGCGTATGGGAGAAGAAAAAGACTTTGACCATATTGAGCCTGTCTTCTTCAGCACCTCACAAGTTGGCATCGCGGCCCCGAATTTCGGCAAAGATGCGGGCATGCTTAAAGATGCTTACGACATTGAGGCCCTCAAAACCCTAGATGCTATTATCACCTGCCAAGGCGGGGATTACACCAACGCGGTTTATCCTAAGTTGCGTCAAGCTGGCTGGAAAGGCTACTGGATTGATGCAGCCTCATCATTGCGAATGGCAGATGATAGTATCATCACCTTGGATCCGATTAACTTTAAACAGATTCAAGCGGGGATCCACGGCGGTACACGCACCTTTGTGGGCGGTAACTGCACCGTTAGCTTAATGCTAATGGGCCTAGGCGGTCTTTACCAATCAGGTTTAGTCGAGTGGATGACGGCACAAACCTATCAAGCCGCGTCTGGCTCTGGCGCCAAGCATATGCGCGAGCTGATCAGTCAAATGGGCGTGATTAACGATGCCGTTAACACCGATCTGGCAAGTCCCGCGACTTCGATTCTCGACATCGACCGTAAAGTCGCCCAGACCCTTCGCTCCGATGATTTCCCTGCCGATAACTTTGGCGTGCCACTAGCGGGCTCACTGATCCCTTGGATTGATGTGAAACGTGATAATGGTCAGAGCAAGGAAGAGTGGAAAGCGACTGTTGAAACCAACAAAATCTTAGGTCTACAAGACAATCCAATCCCTATCGATGGCACTTGCGTACGTATTGGTGCAATGCGTTGTCACAGCCAGGCCCTAACGGTGAAGCTTAAAAAAGCGGTACCAATGGATGAAATCGAAGAGATGATTGGTTCGCACAATGATTGGGTGAAAGTGGTACCTAATGAACGTGAAGTGACCATGACTGACTTGAGCCCAGCGAAGGTGACAGGCACGTTATCGATCCCAGTAGGCCGCCTACGTAAACTGGCAATGGGTGATGATTTCCTCAACGCCTTTACGGTGGGTGACCAACTGCTTTGGGGGGCGGCTGAGCCACTGCGTCGCTCGCTGCGCATTATCTTAGCGGAAACCGCGCAAGATTAATGATGACTATTTCGCCAAACCAAGCCGCCTATTTGGGCGGCTTTTTATTGCCCATCATTTAATGGTCGTCGCCGGTGAGCTTTAGCCATTGTGTAATGATGAACACGAACCACAAAAAAGGAGGCGATAATCGCCTCCTTTTGACTGGGTATGTGACGTTACGTCATTAAGCGGCGAAGTTTTTCGCGACAAATTCCCAGTTGATCAGTTTCCAGAACGCAGCCATGTAGTCTGGACGTACGTTACGGTAATCGATGTAGTAAGCGTGTTCCCAAACATCAACAGTCATCAGTGGCGTTTCACCGTCGTGAGTCACTGGTGTTTCAGCATTTGAGGTGTTCACGATTGCCACAGAACCGTCCGCTTTTTTGACCAGCCAAGTCCAGCCAGAGCCAAAGTTGTTCACTGCTGAGGTAGTGAACTGAGTTTTGAACTCTTCGAAAGAGCCAAACGCTTTGTTGATTGCGTCTGCTAGCTCACCAGTTGGCTCGCCACCGCCGTTCGGGCTTAGGCAATGCCAATAGAAGGTGTGGTTCCACACTTGAGCTGCGTTGTTGAAGACACCGCCTGAAGAGGTTTTGATGATGTCTTCAAGTGATTTACCTTCGAATTCAGTCCCTTCGATCAGACCATTCAGCTTAACCACGTAAGTGTTGTGGTGTTTGCCATAGTGATACTCGAGGGTTTCTTTTGAAATGTGTGGCTCTAGCGCGTCTTTCGCGTAAGGCAGTTCAGGTAGTTGGAATGACATTGCTTATATCTCCGTTTTTATATGGGGAGTGCTTCCTGTAGTCCGACACCGACAGTATCTAAAGAGGGAATGCTCTCAGCTGATACCACTGTAAAACATTACCTCATGGCGGTGTGGCTACTCTTTTTCGTTTTGCTCCGCCTAGTTTAGCAAGTTTTTACTTTATTAAAAGGATGGCGGCAAAATTTTTGTTGCTAATCCCACAATGGATTTAGGCATTTTTTTCCAATCGGTTAGCAAGTAGAATCAAGGGTAAGACTCAAAGACAGTGTTCGAGGAAGCAATGGAAACGATTGATAAGATTAAGCAGCAAATCGAAGAAAATGCGATTCTGCTGTATATGAAAGGCTCTCCTAAGCTGCCAAGTTGTGGTTTTTCATCACAAGCATCACAAGCGCTGATGGCATGTGGTGAAAAGTTTGCTTATGTAGACGTACTCCAAAACCCAGATATCCGCGCTGAACTACCCGTTTATGCCCAGTGGCCAACCTTTCCACAGCTTTGGGTTGAGGGTGAATTAGTCGGCGGTTGTGACATTATTTTGGAAATGTTCCAAAAGGGTGAGTTACAGCCACTCGTCAAAGAAGCGGCAGAGCGTCGTGACGCGAGCGAAAATGAGTGATTGAGAAGACACTCATTCGCTGAAGCATGCAAAAAGCCACGTTGATAAACGTGGCTTTTTTATCGCTGACAGAGGCCTTTGCGATTACAGCACCATCGCCGCTAACCAGCCAAAGGCAATCAGAGGTAGGTTATAGTGGATAAAGGTAGGAACCACTGTATCCCAAATATGTTCGTGCTGTCCGTCGGCATTGAGCCCTGATGTTGGACCTAACGTCGAGTCGGATGCCGGGGAGCCCGCATCACCAAGCGCGGCAGCCGTGCCGACCAATGCGATAGTCGCCATTGGTGAGAAACCAAACGCCAAAGACAATGGCACATAGATGGTTGCGATAATCGGAATGGTCGAGAACGATGAGCCAATGCCCATGGTCACCAACAAGCCAACGACCAACATCAGAAACGCGGCTAGCGGCTTGTTGTCGCCAATTGAGCCAGATAAGGAGCTGACGAGCGATTCAACCCCGCCGGTGGCCTTCATCACTGCCGCAAATCCCGCTGCCGTAATCATGATAAAGCCGATCATGGCCATCATATGGACCCCTTTGGTGAACACATCTTGGGTGTCTTTCCAGCGGATCACGCCGCCAAAGGTGAATACCATAAAGCCGGCTAATGAGCCCACAATCATTGAGCCCGCCATCAACTGAACGCTTAGAGCGGCGACAATTGCGACGCCAGCGACCCAAAGATTTCGTGACTCAACCTGATTGTTTTCAGGTTCGGCATCGAGAATTGCGCCTTCCTGATACTGCCGTGGCTTGCGATAGCTAATAAAAGTGGCGATCAGTAAGCCCACGACCATGCCAGCGGCGGGAAGCAACATTGCAGTTGGTACTTGAGCAGCAACCACATCGAGGCCATTTTCATTCAGGTTTTTGAGCAAAATGTTGTTCAAAAAGATGCCACCAAAGCCAACGGGTAATACCATATACGGCATAATTAAACCGAAGGTCAGCACACAAGCCACCAAGCGGCGATCGAGCTTTAAGCGTTGGAACACATGCAGTAACGGTGGGATCACAATAGGAATAAATGCAATGTGTACGGGGATCGCGTTCTGAGAAGAAATGGCGAGTAAGCCGAGTAAAATTAAGACAAGATACTTGAATGTGGTTGTCGCAGCGTCGGTTGGGCGTGCATTGAGTTTACGGATCACCGCATGGGCGAGCACATCTGTTATCCCTGAGCGGCTAATCGCCACGGCAAATGTGCCAAGCATGGCATAACTTAGAGCAATAGTGGCGCCGCCACCTAGTCCACCTTCAAAGGCGCTGATGGTGTCTGACAAGCTCAAGCCGCCAACCAATCCACCTAAGACGGCGCTAAATGTCAACGCAACCACGACATTGACGCGCATTAGCGCCAGTGCCAGCATGACACAGACCGAAATAACTACCGGGTTCATGAAAACTTTCCTGTTATGGGCATTGTGACTGCAGCTATGCTGCGGGGTCTATCTATGGTTTTGTAATTAAGCCACCCAGTTTGCGCAAAAATTTGTCTGTGTCGAGGGGGAATCGACTTTTTTTGTTATTTTATTTCATCAAAAAAAGTGAAGGTCGCTAAAGCGCTAAAAAATTGGCTTGCCAGTTTACTTGATTGTCTACCTATGCGGCAGGTTGATTGATGCAGCAGAAAAGGTTTTTATTATTTCGACATGAACAAAAAAACGGCCAACATAAAGCTGGCCGTTTGATACGAGTATTTACTGATTGAGGTTAGAACAAGTAGTTCAACTGCAACCCGTAGATATACGCGTCACCACCGGCTGAGAAAGCAAAGCCATCTTCGCTCCCGTCTACTTGGTCACCATCCAAGTATGCAAAACCTGCATCGATAGAGAGATTATCGTTTGCGGTGTACGTCGTGCCCAGGCTCCACCAGTGGCGATCAGAATCTGGGATACTCAGTGTGCGATCCTCTGCACTGACAGGGCTCTCATCATAAGCATAACCCGCACGGAACGCCCAATGTTTATCCATGGTATAGGTAGCACCCAGCGCATAGCGCCAGCTATTATCCCAGTTTTCATCTTTCTGTAAGCACTGCCCAGCGGTACCATCATTACAGTTGGACGCGGAGCTGGTTGCTTTTAGTTCTTGGAAGCTATCCCAGCCGATATACATGGCACTGTAATGAAGGGCAATCTGTTGATTTAACTGATGGAAGCCTGAAAACTCAATGATCTCGGGAAGGTTGAGTTCAAGCTCCCCTGATACGGATTGCCCAGGCTTGCCTACAGAAGCGGTAGCTAGCCCTTCATAGTTGCCCTCAAGGGTAATATCAGACTGTGAACGATAAGAAAGTCCGAAACGATTATCTTCGTTAACTTCCCATAAAGCGCCGAGGTTCCAGCCAAACCCCCAGCCATCACCTTTAAGATGCGCGATGCGATCCGTTGGTGACGTAATTCCAGGTATCATACCGGCAGCAGCACCGGCAAACCGATTTAATTCTGCATCCGCATAAATTGCACTGATACCAGCACCAACACTCCATTGATCGTTGAGTTTATAAGCGATATTAGGGTTAAAGTTCATCGTGACGAGTGCTGTATCCCCTGCACCGACGCCAGCCGCGAAATCTTTCGGGTATTCAGTAGATAGGCCAAAATTAGAGAAAGCGGAAAAGCCAACCGCAAGTTTATCATCGATAGGGTGAATCAAATGAAAGCTAGGCACATACTCAGTCGGTGCAATGTCTTGTGCTTCAGTAGAGAGGCCAGAAGCTTCCAACATTGCTTTTGATATAGCGCCATTGCCGGCGCTTTGAACATCCGCATGGACATCAGGAGCGATAATGCTTAAGCCACCCGAAAACGCGGTGGTATTGAAGCGGGTTAGGGCGGCAGCATTTCGTGCGCCGACTGCTGCATTATCCGCAATCGCGGCTTCACCTGCAAAGGCTCGCCCCAAACCGGATACCGAGGTTTCTGACACTTGGAAGCCGGCACTATGAGCTTGCACGGCTAGCAAAGATAAACTGGTTGCCACTAGCGATTTTTTAAATAGTGATGACATAGCGCGCCTCACTCCTTGATTAATTTAGCTTCTTGTCCTTTGGGGCCGCCCCCTTCCGCGCCCATGTTCTCTGAGCTACAAAAGTGGTCGGATGTTATTCACGACTAATAGTGGCACCGATTTGCTATTTGTTAAAGGGAGGTTTCAAAAGGGAAAACTAAGTGATATGCGATAACTGTTAGCATGCGTTTGTATTGGACGTTTTAAGTAAAAACTCTACTCAGTGATTTAGTGAAATCTTTATTGATTTTACGCCTTTTTTCTCGCTGTGCTTTGTTGCGCATGCTTTGTGTGCCTGTTTAAGTTCTCTCTGTGGAAGTGTTTAGGTAAGGTGATAATTAGATCGCAAAAATGTGACGCCAAACATATTGTTAACAAACTGAGTAGGGCGTATTTAAGGCTTAAGAGCGCAGAGTCGAGGGAAGGTGTCTGAGTGAAAAAAGCGACCCGATTGGGTCGCGTCATGCATGGATTAATAATCTTATGTCTCCGATGTGGTCGATGCGTCGCTGTTCTCGGGCGTGATGGCAAGTGGCCAGCCGCCTAGGCGTTTCCAGCGATTAACTATCTCACAGAAGAGCTCTGCGGTGCGCTCAGTATCATAAAGGGCGCTATGTGCTTCTTTATTATCGAATGCTATCTCAGCGGCTTGGCAGGCTTTTGCTAATACCGTTTGCCCGAGCGCAAGCCCACTGAGAGCTGCCGTATCAAATGTCGCAAAAGGATGGAAAGGGTTGCGCTTTAATTGCGCGCGTTCAGCGGCGGCCATGACGAAGCTGTGATCAAAGTTTGCATTGTGGGCGACCATGATCGCGCGCTGGCACTCTGCCGCCTTTTGCTCTTTGCGGATCAGCTTAAAAATTTCGCGCAGTGCTTCCCCTTCATCAACCGCGCCACGCAGTGGGCTAAATGGATCACGAATACCGGTAAATTCGAGCGCCGCAGGCTCAAGGTTTGCGCCTTCAAATGGCGTGACATGAAAGTGAATAGTTTTATCTTTGGTCAGCCAGCCTTGTTCATCCATTTTTAGGGTGACGGCGCAGATTTCTAACAAAGCATCGGTTTTTGCGTTAAATCCTGCGGTTTCTACGTCCACAACAACAGGAAAATAGCCGCGGAAACGGGCTTTAAGACTATTTGGATCGAGATCTTGGCTCATGCAGTCGTCACTTTACTGGGAAGAATAAAAGCGTGATTATCGCAAATCGCGGCGTTAAGCTAAAGTCGGCGTGACTCACGTCGATATCTTAAGTTACACACTGCGCTAAAGCGTAAAGAGAGTATGATGCGAAAATCGGTTTTTAGGACAATGAGTCGCCCGTCGGTGCTCGGGATAGTGTTTGCAGTCAGCGGCCTATGGTTGGCGTCACCGGTGTGGGCGAACAAGCTTTACGTCGCGCCATTAGGGGCGTCTAATTGGACGGTCACGATAGATACGCCGATTGAGTGTCGCTTGGAGCACACCATCCCTCGCTATGGGCAAGCATCATTTACCTCTCGCGCCAGTAAAGAGATGAATTTAGACTTTGAGCTGGATATGCAACGTCCGATGGGAAAAACCGCAGATGTTTCTTTGCTCTCTATGCCCGCAGACTGGATGCCTGGTGAGCCGGCGAAATATATGGATCAACTGAAGTTCTTCAAGCAATTTGATGGTTATGTTGGCGGACAAACGGCGTGGGCGATGCTCAGTGAATTAGAAGATGGGCGCTTCCCTACCTTTAGCTTTCGAGATTGGCAACGACAACAGCAGCGTGTTGATATTGCGCTGTCTGCAGTGGCGTTTGGTGCGCCATATCATGAGTTTAGCCGTTGCTTAAATAGCCTACTGCCGTATGCGTTTGAAGATATTTCATTTACGGTGCTGCGGTATCAGGAAAACAGTGATGAACTGACGAAAGCGAGTATGCACCGCCTGACACAGATTGCAGAGTTTGTTCGTTACAGTGACGATATCGATCTTATCCTTGTGGCAACGTATTCGGACTCTCGTGGGACACGTGCCGCTAACCAGCAAATGTCTGAACGGCGAGCCAAAAAGCTACGCGACTATTTTACGTCTCTTGGACTTCCTGAAGATAGGATTACGGTGGAAGCCTATGGGGAGCGACGTCCAATTGCGGATAATGAAGACCCGATTGGGCGAAGTAAGAACCGACGCGTGGTGATCTCTTTGGGACGGACCTTGCTGTAGCCCTGATTGAATGTCAAAAAGCCCAGCATGACTGCTGGGCTTTCGATTCTCACCACGGTCTAAGTCGTGGTAATTAACCGCGTGAGTTAGCCGTTTAGGCCGGCAGACGCGCTTTTGTTCTGGATCAGCTCGAGCTTGTAACCGTCTGGGTCAGTCACAAAGGCAATTTCAGTACTGCCACCTTTTACTGGGCCTGGCTCACGGGTAATGTTTCCACCAGCCTGACGGATTTGCTCACAGGTCGCGTAGATGTCGTCGACACCAATAGCGATATGACCAAATGCGTTGCCATGATCATAGTCGCTCTCGCCCCAGTTATAAGTGAGCTCAATCACCGCCCCTTCAGATTCATCACTGTAGCCGACAAAAGCCAAGCTATATTTGTATTGCTCATTTTCATTGGTGCGCAGTAGGCGCATTCCCATCACCTCAGTGTAGAACTTGATGGCACGATCAAGGTCTCCTACACGGATCATGGTATGTAAAATTCTGCCGTTCGACATGACGTTGCTCCTTTTTTCGTTTACCAGTCACTAACCTGTAGCGGTTAGCTTTCGGGGTAGACTTTCTCTTTGTATTCACACAGATCTTCAATGATGCAACTCCCGCAGCGCGGCTTGCGCGCTAGGCAGGTGTAGCGTCCATGCAGAATAAGCCAATGATGAATATCAACTTTGAATTCTTTTGGCACCACCTTGAGCAGCTTTTCTTCTACGTCGTTCACATTTTTGCCCACAGCAAACTTGGTGCGATTGGAGACGCGGAAAATATGYGTATCGACCGCAAWAGTGGGCCAACCGAATGCCGTATTGAGCACCACGTTGGCCGTTTTACGACCGACACCGGGTAGGGCTTCCAAGGCTTCTCTGTTTTCAGGCACTTCGCCTTGGTGCTTTTCGACCAAGATACGGCAGGTTTTAATCACGTTTTCTGCTTTTGAGTTAAACAGTCCGATGGTCTTGATGTACTGTTTAACGCCTTCAACGCCTAAATCCAATAACCCCTGTGGTGTATTGGCTACCGGGTAGAGCTTTGCCGTGGCTTTATTCACGCTCACGTCTGTTGCTTGTGCTGAGAGTAACACTGCAATAAGCAACTCAAAAGGGGTTGACCAGTTCAACTCCGTTTGAGGATTAGGGTTATTGTCTCTCAGTCGTTCTAGTATCTCTTGACGCTTTTGTTTGTTCATCGTGCTACTCAGTTACTGATTCCCTGTGATCCGCGCGCGCTCGATAACAGGTTTTTGGTCTTTTTCTGTTTTGCTGGCCAAGTGCTTATCAATAATATTTTTCAGCGCAATGAGAAACCCGACCGCAAGGAAAGCGCCGGGGGGCAAAATGGCGAGCAAAAAGCTGGTGTCAAATTGAAAAATCTCAATCCTGAGCTCAGCGGCCCAGTCCCCGAGCAATAGGTCAGCACCATCAAATAAGGTGCCATTGCCCAAGATTTCGCGGATGGCGCCAAGAATCACGAGAGCGGCGGTCATTCCTGTTCCCATCCAAAAGCCATCACTGATTGATAGTCCTACAGGATTTTTAGAGGCGAAGGCCTCTGCACGACCAATAATGATGCAGTTGGTGACGATTAACGGGATAAAAATCCCAAGCGATTGATAAAGGTCAAAAGCATAGGCATTCATCACCAACTGAACACAGGTTACCAAAGAGGCAATAACCATCACGAAAATCGGGATGCGGACTTCTTTGGGCACCCAATCACGAATGACAGACACAATAAGGTTTGAGCCGACGAGGACCGCGAGGGTGGCCACTCCCAAACCGAGAGCATTAGTAACGGTTGCTGATACCGCCAACAGCGGGCATAGACCTAACAGTTGCACGAAGGCCGGGTTGTTGCTCCACAAGCCGTTTTTCATCAACTCTTTATGGGCGGCGTTCATCATTGACCTCCACAATTAATCGGCTGATTGATCAGTACATCTTGATTTTGGCTGACATACCAAGCAGCCTTTTTCACCGCTTTAACCACGGCTCGAGGCGTGATTGTCGCACCGGTAAATTGGTCGAATTGTCCTCCATCTTTGCGCACAGCCCAACGATTATCGTTCTCTGCCGTCACTTTTTTACCCGCAAAGCTTTGCACCCAATCTGAAACACGAATATCGACTTTATCACCCAGCCCGGGTGTTTCGTTGTGGGCAAGAACACGCACACCCAGTACATTATGACTGGTGGCGTCCATCCCAATGAGCACGCTAATCGCGCCATTGTAACCATCGGGAGCAATGGCTTGGATGGCCACTGCGGTGACTGTGTCATTTTGGGTGGCTACGTAAAAAGGCTGTGCTTCGTCGGTGCCTAGTGCATCGGCATTTTGAATCAAACGACAGGTCTTGTGTAAGGCGTTGTCGTGCATTGACTCAGGGATCACTTGGTTCAGAGCCTTCGCCAATTGTCTTTGTTGTTGCTCTTGAATCGTGTCTTCGGTGAGCGTATGCGTAATAGCAACTAACGCGGTGGAGAGCAGTGCCGCTATCGCAAGGATCCCACCGTGTTTGCGAATGGTTTCAATCATGATTGTGACTTCTTCTCTGCACGTTTATGGGTGTGGCCATAGGTACGTGGCTTGGTGTAATAATCAATCAAAGGGACGCACAAATTGGCAATAATCACGGCGAAAGCGACACCGTCTGGGTAACCGCCCCAAGTACGAATTAAGAAAACCAATACCCCAATAATACCGCCAAACCACAAACGCCCTTTATCGGTGGTGGAGGCAGAAACAGGATCCGTGGCGATAAAAAACGCCCCGAGCATGGTTGCACCCGATAAGAGGTGAACGAGCGGAGAGGCTAACTGGTCGGGCGCAATCAAATGGCCGAGTAACGCGCTGGCCAGCAAGGCGGATAGCATAGCAACTGGAATATGCCAGTTGATGATACCGCGTTGAATCAGCACCAATCCGCCCAACAAATATAGGGCATTTACCCATGCCCAACCTTCGCCAGCAATGGCACTGAAAATAGGCTGTTGAAGCGCTTCGCTGACCGTTTTACCCCCAGCGAGTGCTGTTTTAATCGTATCGAGTGGCGTGGCCATAGTGATGCCATCAGCGGTCATGCGTAATTGGTTAACGCTAAAGCCGTCTAAGGTGAAACCACTGAAAATTGCAGATAACGCATCGCCTAAGGTGAGTGGATAGGCGGCGAGACTCTCTGGCGGAAGCCAAGTGGTCATTTGAACAGGAAATGAGATCAAAAGTACCACATAGCCAACCATGGCAGGGTTGAATAGATTCTGCCCCAAGCCGCCATAAATATGCTTCGCTACAACAATTGAAAACAGCGTACCAATCACGATGACCCACCAAGGCGCGAGCGATGGAATGGCCACAGCGAGCAGAAATGCGGTGAGTAGCGCACTATTATCACGCAAATAAGCAAGCGGGGAGCGTTGACGAAGTCGCATAACGACCGCTTCAGCTGCCCATGCTGTCGAGATGGCAAGTGCCAACTGAATGATGACTCCCCAACCAAAGAAGTACCACTGGGCCGCCAAACCAGGTAGCGCACACAGAAGGACTGTAAGCATGATTTGTCTGGTTGAGCGCTTGTTGTGGGCGTGCGGAGAGCTAGCAATAAAAAACGCCACGGCAATTATTCCTTATCTTCACTGGTTTGTTGGGCAGCTTTTTTCGCTTTAGCGCGCGCAACGGCGGCTGCGACAGCTGCTTTCTTGTCATTTTGTGGCTCAGCGGATGGTGTAGGCGCTTGATGACTCGCCTCACTATCCGTTGATTCTTGCTGTGCTGCTTTACGGGCTTTAGCACGGGCGACGGCTGCGGCTACTGCAGCTTTTTTATCACCCGCATCAGTGCCGTCTGGTGTCGCGGAAGCGGGTTCCGCAGGCGCATCGGATTGCTCAGCCGCTTTGCGCGCTTTGGCACGGGCGACGGCCGCGGCTACTGCAGCTTTTTTATCACCCGCATCAGTGCTGTCTGGTGCCGCGGAAGCGGGTTCCGAAGGCGCATCGGATTGCTCAGCCGCTTTGCGCGCTTTGGCACGGGCAACGGCCGCTGCGACTGCAGCTTTTTTATCACCCGCATCAGTGCTGTCTGGTGCCGCGGAAGCKGGTTTCGCAGGCGCATCGGATTGCTCAGCCGCTTTGCGCGCTTTGGCACGGGCGACGGCCGCKGCSACTGCMGCTTTTTTATCWCYTGCATCGGTGCTGTCTGATGTCGCRGAAGCTGGTTTCGCAGGCGCATCGGATTGCTCAGCCGCTTTACGCGCTTTGGCGCGGGCGATTGCAGCGGCGACTGCATCTTTCTTTTCGCTGCTTTGATCTGCCTCTACAGAAGTTGCGGCTACTTTTGCTGCTTTTCGCTCGCGAGCTTGCTGCTTGCGAGCCTCTCGCAGCTTCATCATTTCGCTATTGTCGGGCGATTCTTGTCCCGCTTTAGCGGCTTCCGCTTGTTTTGCTTTGGCGCGAGCAATGGCTGCAGCTACGGCAGGTTTTACGTCACTGTTTTGCTGGGCGGCTTTTTTCGCTTTAACACGTTCAACAGCGGCTGCGAGTGCATCATTGTTGCCTGCATTCTGCTGAGCGGCTTGCTTACGCCGTTCTGCAGCTTGGCGGTGTCGCTCTTCTCGCTCTTGCTTTTCGCGCTCCATACGTGCTTTTTTAGCCTCAAAGCGCTGACGTGCGCGCTCGGCGGCTTCTTTCTCTGCTTCTATTTCACGTATTTCAGCTTTTGCTTGGCGATAGTATTGCACCAAGGGGATTTCGCTTGGGCACACGTACGCACAAGCTCCACACTCGATACAGTCAAATAAATCGTAATCTTGGCATTTGTCGTAGTCTTGATCTTTGGCGTACCACTGCAATTGCTGAGGAAGTAAATTAACAGGGCAGGCATCAGCACAGGCGCTACAGCGAATACAGGCCATTTCCTGTTGAGCTGGGGCGATTTCTCGGCGAGTGGGGACCAATATACAGTTAGTGGTTTTGGTCACAGGAACCTCGTCATGAGGTGCCGTAAAGCCCATCATTGGGCCGCCGATAATCACACGGGGTAATTTTTTATCTTGCTTGTAGCCATGCTGGGCAAGCAAAAACGCAATGGGTGTGCCTAATAATGCCCAGCGGTTCTGCTGCGTTTGTAACGTTTTCCCTGTAAGGGTGACCACACGTTGAATCAAGGGCTCGCCATCGATCACCGCACGCTTAATCGCGTAGGTCGTTCCGATGTTTTGCATCAGCACACCAATACTGGCGGGGAACGCTTTGGCGGGCACTTCCTTACCCGTGATCAGTTTGATCAGTTGCTTTTCACCGCCTGATGGATACTTGGTGGGCACTACTTGAATTAAGATCTCTTGCTCAGCTTGTGCTGCCGCTGCTTTTAATGCTGCGATGGCCTCGGGTTTATTGTCCTCAATGCCAATGACGGCAAGTTTGGGTTTGACAATATGCATGAGGATCTGGGTGCCGGTGATGATTTCGTTGGCACAATCTTGCATCAAACGATCATCTGCCGTGATGTAAGGCTCGCACTCTGCCGCGTTGATAATCAGGATCTCGGTGCGGGCGACGCCACTTTGTAGTTTGCGTGCAGTCGGGAAGCCTGCGCCTCCCATGCCGGCAATGCCCATGGCACGAATATGGTTGATGAGCTGTTCCGGAGCTTGTTCGCGGTATTGACGTAAATGTGGCTTTGGTCCCCAAATATCTTTGCCATCCGGTGCGATAACCACACATTGATCCGATAAGCCCGATGGATGCGCGATGGTTCTGTCTTCAATCGCGATCACTTTTCCTGACGTTGGGGCGTGGATGGGAACGCATTGCTGCATATCGGTTTCGGTCATTGGCTGGCCGGCTAAGACCTGATCGCCAACCTTAACCAGCAGTTTACCTTTGCTGCCAATGTGTTGTTTAAGCGGTAGCACCAAGGTTTCTGGCATGGCTACCGGTAAAATGGCGCCATGATTGGACTGTTTTTTGTTTTCAGGAGGATGAATGCCGCCATGGAAGTCCCAAACTTGGCCGTGTTTGATTTGCTCAATAAGGCTTAACATCAAGCTTGTGCTCCCTGTTTATTTGTTACGTCAACCACAGGAATTTGTTCCAGTTTCCACTTCCAAGTTTCCGGTGTGTCTTGTACCGGAATCATTTCAATACAATCCGTGGGGCAAGGGGCTACACACAGGTCACATCCGGTACAGTCTTGCTCGATAACGGTATGCATCGCTTTTGTACTACCCACGATGGCATCCACTGGGCAGGCTTGGATACACTTGGTGCAACCAATACAGTCTTCTTCGTGGATAAAGGCGACTTTTTTGACGCTTTTTTCTTCGTCATGCGCAAGTTCTGTTGCTTCGACACCCATCAAGTCGGCTAGGTTCTCAATGGTTTGTTGGCCGCCGGGCGGGCACTTATTGATATCGTCGCCGTTTGCAATGGCCTCGGCATAGGGACGGCAGCCCGGATAGCCACATTGGCCGCATTGGGTTTGGGGTAAAATCGCGTCAATTTGATCCACGATTGGGTCCGCATCCACTTTAAAGCGGATCGACGCAAAACCGAGGATGGCACCAAAGATGGCTGCCAGTGCCGCAATAACCATAACGGCAATAACAATTCCACTCATGACAACTTCACCAATCCTGTAAAGCCCATAAAGGCGAGAGACATTAACCCGGCCGTGATCATTGCCACTGAGGCGCCGCGAAATGGAGCGGGTACGTCAGCGGCCGCAATACGCTCACGCATGGCGGCAAAAAGCACCAGCACCAGCGAGAAACCACAAGCTGCACCGAACCCATAGATGATGGATTCGATAAAACTGTGTTGTTGCTTGATATTAAGCAGCGCGACCCCAAGAACGGCGCAGTTCGATGTAATCAAAGGCAGGAACACGCCAAGCAAGCGGTACAGAGTGGGACTAGTTTTGTGCACTACCATTTCGGTAAATTGCACAACGACTGCGATGACCAAGATAAAACTCAGCGTTCGCAGATAACCCAGTTCAAGTGGGACCAGTATATAGGTTTCAACCAAATATGAGCTCACCGAGGCAAGGGTCAGCACAAACGTCGTTGCCAGACCCATACCTATTGCAGTTTCCAGTTTTTTTGAAACGCCCATAAATGGACACAGGCCCAAAAACTCCACCAGTACGAAGTTGTTGACCAATACCGTGCCCACTAAAAGCAACAAATACTCAGCCATGCTGTTTAATCATTTAATGTTTTTGTGATCTGCCTATTATCGGCCTTTGGCGCGGCTATAACAACCGCTGTAAAGCAGGGTTTTTGTGTTGGCTCGTGTAAGGACTACGTAACGGACCACCACAACGCTTACTTGAGGGTAGTGGATGGAACAATAAGACGATCAGTTTTGTGGTGATGCAAAAAAGCGCAGCGGCTTGGAGAGTGATTAAGAAAGACCTGCGACATAATCTGCGCAGCAGATAGGGTAAATACTTAGAGACAATATCGATGCGATAAGGAAAGTGGCTCCCCCTGCGGGAGTCAACGGGGACGCCTAGTCCTGCGACATAATCTGCGCAGCAGATAGGGTAAACACTTACCGACAATATCGGTGTGATAAGGGAGGTGGCTCCCCCTGCGGGAGTCAACGGGGACGCCTAGTCCTGCGACATAATCTGCGCCGCAGACAGGGTAAACACTTAGAGACAATATCGATGCTATAAGGAAGGTGGCTCCCCCTGCGGGACTCGAACCTGCGACATACGGATTAACAGTCCGCCGTTCTACCAACTGAACTAAGGGGGAACAGATTTTTTGAAATTGGCTCCTCCGATTGAACTCAACGGGGGCGCCTAGCCCAGTGACATATTCCGCATAGCGGAACGGTTAGCTTGCATAACTAAGTCTGTCATCGGACACAAAATTGGCTCCCCCAACTGGACTCAACGGGGGCGCCCAGCCCAGTGACATATTCCGCATTGCGGAACGACTAGCTTGAATAACTAAATCTGTCATTGGACACAAAATTGGCTCCCCCAACTGGACTCGAACCAGTGACATACGGATTAACAGTCCGCCGTTCTACCAACTGAACTATGGGGGAATTGCTTTTCAAGAATAACTTCCACCATATGGTGAAAAGTGGTTCCCCTTTGGGACTCAACGGGGACGCCTAGTCCTGCGACATATTCTGCGTAGCAGAAATGATACAGGCAATGCGAAACGCATAATTTCTCACAAAAGTGGCTCCCCCTGCGGGACTCGAACCTGCGACATACGGATTAACAGTCCGCCGTTCTACCAACTGAACTAAGGGGGAATTGCCTTGAAAGCGGGGCGAATCTTAGCGAGCAGATTTAGGGGTGTCAACGGGATGCAGTGAAGAATTTTGACCTTTTTGACTGAGTGTTGAAAAGGTGAACGCTATATGTTGACAATTCGTGCAAAACGGCAAGTTTTCCATCTTTGGCTTGTATGGTATGTCTTGACTGGTGAGAAGGCAGAGTGCACAAGGCTTCTACGGAGTTACCCACAAATTCTGTGGATAAGTGTGTGTGCAGATCTTGAGGAAGTCACTATGGTGTTGATTTTATGCGTGCGGCGAAAATCAATCCATTTATATTTTTTGGTTAAGGTAATGAAAATTGGTGTTTTTTTCCTAAGAATGAACGTTGTGAGAGTACGGCCTGATGTATGCTTATGCACAGTATGAAAAACAAGCGATAAGTGAATAGCGGGGATAGATTATCGAAAAAAGGCGGTGACTTCGCCTAGATATTGGCGTTTTGAAAGTGTCTTTAGCGGGGATTTCCTAAAGCGGAAAGACAGTCTATCTAGGTCGTTTTTTAAGGTCAACGTTTATGGATAAAAAAGATCGATTTGTCGTTCGCTTTGGTAAAATGGCTCGACAGATTGACTCGATAAAGTGAGTCCGGACAATAGCGTGATTGGCTTGTGGCCCAAAAGGATAGCTTGATGAGTAAAACATTTTCTCTTCGTTCTTCGTTCCAACCATCCGGTGATCAACCTGAAGCAATCCATAAATTATGTGAGGGGTTGGAAGCTGGGCTTGCACATCAGACCTTGTTAGGGGTCACGGGGTCGGGAAAAACCTTCACCATGGCGAATGTGATTGCAGAGCTTAATCGTCCGACCATGATTCTTGCCCCTAACAAAACATTAGCGGCGCAACTTTATGGCGAGATGAGAGAGTTTTTCCCTGATAATGCGGTTGAGTATTTTGTTTCCTACTACGACTACTATCAGCCGGAAGCCTATGTACCCTCTACCGATACTTTTATTGAGAAAGATGCATCAATAAACGATCACGTAGAGCAGATGCGACTCTCTGCAACAAAAGCGCTGATGGAGCGACGTGATGTGGTAATCGTGGCCTCTGTGTCAGCTATTTATGGTTTGGGGGATCCCGATTCCTATTTAAAAATGATGCTGCATATTCGCCGAGGCGACTTGCTTGATCAGCGTACTATCTTAAAGCGGCTCGCCGAGCTTCAGTATACGCGCAACGATCTCGCGTTTGAGCGAGGCACATTTCGGGTGCGCGGTGAAGTCATTGATATTTTCCCCGCCGAGTCTGATCAAGATGCCATCCGCGTTGAGCTATTTGATGATGAAGTTGAAACCATTAGCGTATTTGACCCCTTAACTGGCCAAGTCAGTGCCAGAGATATTCCGCGGTGTACGATTTATCCCAAAACGCACTATGTCACACCGCGAGAGCGGATTTTGGATGCGGTCGAGAAAATCAAAGTCGAGCTTGCTGAGCGGAAAAAGTATCTACTCGACAATAACAAACTTCTCGAAGAGCAGCGCATTACTCAGCGGACGCAGTTCGATATCGAAATGATGAACGAGTTGGGTTATTGCTCAGGAATTGAAAACTATTCGCGCTATCTGAGTGGACGCGCTGAGGGTGAGCCGCCTCCGACGCTGTTCGATTATCTGCCTGCCGATGGACTGTTGATTATCGACGAGTCGCACGTGACTGTCTCTCAAATCGGGGCAATGTTTAAAGGCGACCGCTCAAGAAAAGAAACCCTGGTAGATTATGGCTTTAGGTTGCCATCAGCACTCGATAATCGCCCGCTAAAATTTGATGAGTTTGAAGCTCTGGCACCGCAAACGGTCTATGTCTCCGCAACGCCGGGTAATTATGAGCTTGAGAAGTCCGCGGGAGATGTGATTGATCAAGTAGTGCGTCCTACCGGACTGATTGACCCTGAGATTGAGGTACGGCCTGTCGCGACGCAGGTCGACGATTTGCTTTCCGAGGTTCGAGCGCGCCGAGAGCGCGATGAGCGGGTGTTAGTGACCACGCTTACCAAACGCATGGCCGAAGATCTGACTGAGTATATGCAAGAGCATGGCGTTCGCGTTCGGTATCTTCATTCTGATATTGATACGGTGGAACGTATGGAAATCATTCGTGACCTACGCTTGGGGGAGTTCGACGTATTGGTCGGGAYCAACTTGCTTCGTGAGGGGCTCGATATGCCAGAAGTCTCTCTGGTTGCTATTTTGGATGCCGATAAAGAAGGCTTTTTGCGCTCTGAGCGTTCTTTGATTCAAACCATCGGGCGGGCGGCGCGTAACCTCCACGGTAAAGCGATTTTATATGGCGACAGTATTACAAAGTCGATGAAACGGGCGATTGACGAAACCGAACGACGTCGAGCTAAACAAATTGCCTATAATAATGAACATGACATCACCCCGCAGAAATTGAACAAAAAAGTCATGGATGTGATGGAAATGGCGGCGGGTAAACGCGTGAAGAAAGGTAAGCCAGCCATGAAGTCGCTTCGCGCTGTGGCAGAGCCGGATGCAGATTATACACTGCAATCGCCTCAAGCCATTGATGCTCAGATTAAGAAGCTGGAAGGACAGATGTATGAAGCGGCGCAAAACTTAGAGTTCGAAAGCGCGGCACAATTACGCGATCAAATTCAAGTGCTGCGAGAGCAGTTTATCGCGAATAGCTAAATAAAAAAAAGCCAACCTAAAACGACAGGTTGGCTGTAGTGTTTCAGTGAGCATGTACTCACAAACAACGTCAGTTGGCTAGGTGACCCCAAAAGGGTCATCCTCTGTTATGCATTCAGCGTGCCAACTATTATAATGCGGCTTTACATGGACAAACCGTGTGGTTTTAGTGAGTTGTTATCATTAAACTGCAAATGTGATTGCATAATGCAACGCATTTCGCATACGCTCGCGCAATTATTATGAGCGTGACGCATAACAATTTCATCGATTATGGGATGCGAGACGCCACCCTCGGAGGACAAATGCCAACACTATCACACAGTAAACGCATACTGATGGTAGAAGACACCGCGTCAGTGGCTGCCCTTTACAAATCTTACCTAAACCCACTTGATGTGGAGGTAGAGATCGTTGGGACGGGTCAGGAAGCGCTGAATTTCTTTGCACAACAGGGTGATCAGCTCGCGCTAATTATACTCGATCTTCGTTTACCGGATATGTCGGGGATCGACGTATTGGCTCATGTCCGTGCGAACGCGCCAAGTTTACCCGTGATCATTATGACCGCGCATGGGTCTATTGACGCGGCGGTGGATGCGATGCGCAATGGCGCCAACGATTTTCTGATCAAGCCGTGTGAAGCAGATCAACTTAGGGTGACGGTGAATAAATCACTCAAGCCAAAAGTAGCGAGTCAATCCCAGTCTGAACGGCAAGAGGGAGAATATCATGGCTTCATCGGTCGCAGTTTACCCATGCAAGCGGTCTATCGAGTTATAGAATCGGCGGCGCCCAGTAAAGCCACCGTCTTTATTACCGGGGAAAGTGGCACGGGTAAAGAAGTGTGTGCCGAAGCCATCCATGCGGCAAGTACGCGCAGCAATAAACCCATTATTGCCTTGAACTGTGCGGCGATTCCCAAAGACTTGATTGAAAGTGAGCTATTTGGTCACGTGAAAGGCGCGTTTACAGGTGCAGCGGCTGAGCGTGATGGGGCAGCGGAGTTAGCGGATGGCGGCACCTTGTTCTTGGATGAGATTTGCGAAATGGATTTGGATTTGCAATCCAAATTGCTGCGATTTATCCAAACCGGCACGTTTCAAAAAGTCGGCTCTTCCAAGGTAAAAAAAGTGGATGTCCGTTTTGTGTGCGCCACAAACCGGGATCCTTGGTTAGAGGTTCAGCAAGGAAAGTTTCGTGAAGATTTGTACTACCGACTCCATGTGATCCCTCTCGCGCTTCCGCCATTAAGAGACAGAGGCAGTGATGTTCTAGAAATTGCCAATGCTCTGTTGGCGCTGTTTTCTGCCGAGGAAGGGAAAGACTTTTGTCGCTTTAATGACGCCGTTGTAAAACAACTGCTTGAATATGATTGGCCCGGAAATGTTCGCCAACTTCAGAACGTAATCCGCAATATAGTGGTGCTGCACAATGGTGAGGAAGTCACTGCCGAAATGCTTCCACCTCCTTTCGCGCGCGCATCTGGTGTCGAAATTGCATCGTCCCATCCGAACACTCGGTCAGAGGTGGCACTGCAAACGTTGACGGCACGCGAACAGAGTGATGATAACCTGACTGCAATCAGTAAATCGGATATCGAACCGCTGTGGAAAACGGAAAAACGTGCCATTGAAGTTGCGATTGATGCCTGTAATGGCAACATTCCGCAAGCAGCAGGATTATTGGAAGTTAGCCCCTCGACCATTTATAGAAAATTACAAGCTTGGCAAAAAACTGCGGCGAATTAATGATAGGAAGCGGATGTATGGCCACCACAGTGAACACTGAAACATTACGTCGACTGGCTTTGGAAGTAGGGGAAGATACTGTCACCGTGCTTTTAACGGTATTCAGCGATGAGCTTTCCCAATATCATTCTCAGCTTTCAGGCTCACCGTCGATTGAACAGGTACGAGAAATTAGTCATGCGATTAAAAGCAGCGCCGCTAGCTTTGGCGCAGACGATTTAGCGGAAATGGCCCGTGAGTGCGAATCTCGTGTCCGTCAAGGACAAGATGAGTGGATGTCACACCATTTGGACGAGCTGACCGATATGCTACGCGGCACAGCCTCGACTTACCGAGACTTAGCTGTTGAGCAGGACTTCATCAATAGCTTGACGTAGCTTGTCTCTGTCATGACGCCAACTGTGATTTGAAGAGGCCAATTGGGCCTCTTTTTGTTGATAACGCTCAGCTAAACTCGCCTCTGCCGTTTCACCCAACACCCAGTCGATTTCTCGTCCGCCCATCGCTCGTTCACACCATGTCAGCATGGTTGCCAAGGGCATCGCGCCGGCGGGCCCCAACTCTTTACCTAGGTTACGAATAAAGACGATTTTGGCTTGGCTCTGTTTGAGAGCGCGACTGAGTTCAGGAACCAGTAATGGGGGCATGACGCTGGTCAGAAAGCTTCCTGGTCCGAGCAAAATGACATCCGCCAACTCAATCGCTTCGACGGCCTCGCGTGTCGCAGGCACTGTCGGTGATAAGAATAGTCTTGATGGTGGTTGAGGAAGCTCATCAATATGGGTTTCTCCAGCCACCGTCTCCCCATCGGCGGTCAGCGCAGCGAGATCAGAAGGGTGCTCTGACATAGGGAGAATATGTGTTTTTACATTCAGCAAATCACGGATCAACTGAATGGCTTCGAGCGGACGAACCGACAGGTTATCTAATGCGGTTAGGATCAAGTTCCCGAGGTTGTGACCGTTTAATTCCCCTTTACCTTTAAAACGGTACTCAAAGAGCATGGAGCCGACAGACGGTTCCGTGATGAGTTGATTAAGACAGTTACGCATATCTCCCCATGCGATCCCGCCTTGGCAAGCACGGATACGGCCCGTCGAGCCGCCATTATCTGTAGTGGTGACTATGCCTGTGACACGACTGCCATGCTCGCTTAGCGCCGACAGCACGCGACCAAGTCCGTGTCCGCCACCAATGGCGACAATGCGGGTTGTTCGATCAGAAAGAGGCGATAAGGTCATGAGTAACCGTTCGATGTGCTATGTACGTAAACGCCGAGTTTACTGAATAAGTGACCGAAAGTGTAAAAGTCAGAGCAGGGTTTTGTGAATTGGCAATAAAAAAGGGTAACTGTGGTGGTTACCCTTGCCTATAAAATCACCAAATCAAGTGAATAGGCCAAATCGCAAGGCAGCACTAAAAATAGGGGGATAAAGGGGTGACGCTCGAAACGTCACCGCTTTTCCGTTTGTTTGGCCGCGTTAATGCGGATCTTGCATCATGCTAAGAAGGTAATCCCGCGTGGTGCCACAAGAGTTGTTGGCCATCAGCTGCTGTTTCTCTGTAGTAGGAAGTGGCAGCAATTCGAGCCAACGCTGGCACAGCCAGCTCAGGTTAGAAAACTCGGTTTGGCGGTGCATTTTTTGCAACTCTGGATACCGTTCAAACATCGACTGTAATCGCTCGACAAGGGGTTGGCTTTGGTCGTCTACTTGACAATCGGGCCAGCGAGGCAGTGCACGCACAGAAGCAAACAGCATCTCGCTCTGTTGTTGGTTAAAAGTTTGGATTGAAAAACGTGCAGTGCCGCGGGCGGTGACAACTAAACATCCATCTTCCTGGCTGGTGGTGAAGTCTTCGATATCGACAAAGGTGCCAATATTGGTGTGTTGCCATTGGCTGTTGCTGTCCGCCATACACACGCCCAACGGTAACCCATGCTTCATGGCGAATACGAGCGTATTCAGCGCATTACCCGCAGGGATACGAAGCGGAATTCTACCTCCAGGTAGAATGTGGCGGTCGTTAAACAAAATCGGTGTAGATTGAGCCATAATGCACCCCCTGACGAGCAAATAAATCGGTCTAGTAATCTAGATACTGCAAAAGGGGTGCCTACTTTTCTAAATGCCTATGTATCCTAGTAAGGACAAGGGAAGCCGGTGTTTTTAAGACAAGTAGAATCGGTTTAGTCGCATTTTGCGACGCAAATGTATGAGCTTTTGTACTATTCTGCAATGACGCTTATGAAGACGGTTGGCGACTCCACTTGCTGAGTTGACGATAACACTGAGTTTCGGCGCGATTGAGCTCGTCCATGATGGCTTGGATGTCTTCTTGTTGTTGCTGCAAGCGACGTTGACGTTGCTGAATGGCTTGAATCATTTGTTGGAGTGCGCGCGGTGTGTTTTTTTCCGCGTCGTACAGTTCAAAAAGCTCTCTCATTTCTGCCAAAGAAAAGCCGAGGCGTTTTCCCCTCACAATAAGAGACAGGCGCAAATAGTCTTGATATCGATATAAGCGCTGCTGACCTTTACGCTCAGGCGCGATTAATCCTTCAGCCTCATAATAGCGAATGGCTCGATGTGACAGGCCAAAGAGTGTTGCCAGTTCAGAAATTTTGTAGCGATGGTTGACCGAGGTTGCCATGGCATCAATGTCCCTATTGTTGCACGTTGCTGCATAGTAACCGAGCTCAGCGACATCGCAAGGTATGGCGTCGGTATTTTTGGATAAAAAAATAGCCTCCAAGGGAGGCTATTAATTATTTACTTTCAATCGCAACTGTTAGCTGTCGCGTTGTGGTTTTTTGCCCTTATTTGGGTTGTAACCATGACGAACGCGCGCGCACAGTGGGCGAGAGGTTGAACCTTGTGGTCTCATTGTCAGTTGTAGCTCTTTGTCGGAAGTGAAAACTGTGATGGTGTCGGGAACAACTCACCATCACGTGTATGATGGGCTAGATGTAATCGAATAACAATCTTATTTGCTCAAAAAAGCAACGATATTGGTATTTCGTCTAAACAGAGACTTATTATCATTTAATGTTATTAAAACAATCCGGTAAGCGGTCGATAACGCGCGGTGGAGTATCCATTGACAGTGTTTTGCTTTTCCTGTGACAAAGGTGTAGCTTAAATGTTGCACAAGCGGTTTGTACTCAAACGACTTTTAGGGCTCCAATCGCCTTAGTTTGAGTGTCTGTGCCGAATGGCTACTTGTTCAGGAGGACACAATGAAGCACAAGCGCTATAGCAATAAGAAAATCAAAGAAATGATCCACGACGCAGTACCACAAATGGAAAAAGCCCGGGAAGAAGGGCGTTCTTTATACGATCAGGATAGAGACTCGGCTCAGGAGGACCATCCCGCTTTCGAAACCGATGAAGCCAAAAAATAGAGTTTGATTTCTTTGACCTAGCCAGCGAAATTCGCTGGCTTTTTTATATCTAGGCTGAGGTGAAGACTCACTGCTCCTAACTAACATATTGATGAATATGTTATTTATTTGGTCGCTCCTATCAGCGCTGAGAGCGGTTGTTTTGTGACCGTGGTACCTCTCTGACATTATGGTAAAGCGTTAGGGTTGAGTTTTATTGACAAATAGCGTTTAGTGGCATCATTTACATATGAGTAACATTTTCGGGTTTGAGTTGAGTGTGATCGTCTGCAGATAAATAGTGTCATAGCGGTTTGTCCGTTTTTCGAGCGGAATGATAGCCGCAAATGGCTAGCCAGTACGCAGAAACAGTATAAATGGAAATTTATTCGGTTTTTTTATTCTTTCTGTGAATAAAGTGCTATCTGCTCCAGCTCTTACCAGCTCAATGTTCTTATTCTATGTTTTTATCTAGTTAAATATGAGTTTTTATTGCCGTTTTATGGCAAAATACTTCAGTGTTGTGGCAAAACACAGCGCTGATTGGTAATGTTTTGCCATTAATCCGCACAGGTCGGTGAGCAATACGTGTTTAGGCACGAAGGACGCTTTATCCCCTGTGTTGATTGTCACGGATGCATATAGCGATTGTTATGGAGTTACACGATGAAGCTAAACACGATCACCCGAACCCTCTTTATGGGCGCTGGCCTATCTCTGGCTCTTACAGGATGTAGTGAACCAGAGCAAAAACAAACCTCCCAAACGAGCCCTGAAACGAAAACCGAAGCGCCTGCTGGTGAGCCGAAACTTGCTGAAGTGCAAGAGTTGGTTCGTGGTAATGGTGCAGAAGTCGCTTCACTCGACCCGCACAAGACTCAAGGCGTACCTGAATCCCACGTCATTCGTGATTTGCTGGAAGGCTTGGTTAACCAAGACGCCGACGGCAATGTGATCCCTGGGGTCGCAGAGCGCTGGGAAAACAAAGACAACAAAGTGTTCACCTTTTACTTGCGTAAGGATGCTAAGTGGTCAAATGGCGATCCTGTCACCGCACACGACTTTGAATACAGCTTTAAACGTGTTGTCGATCCGAATACCGCGTCACCATACTCATGGTATGTTGCTTATACCCATATGCTCAATGCCAAAGACATTGTTGATGGTACCAAAGACAAAGACACTTTGGGTGTGAAAGCGCTAGACGATCACACCCTGCAAGTCACCTTAGATACCGCGGTACCTTATTTGGTGAAAATGATGGGTCATACCACCATGAAGCCAGTCAACCAAAAAGTCGTTGAGAAGTATGGCGATCAGTGGACAAAACCCGAGCACTTTGTGGGTAATGGCGCCTATGTCGTGGATAACTGGGTAATCAATGAGCGCATTGATCTTAAGCGTAACGAACAGTATTGGGATAATGAAAACACGACGTTAGATAAAGTGACTTTCTTACCCATTGAAAACCAAGTTTCGGAAATGAATCGTTTCTTGGCCGGTGAGATTGATATGACGTATGAAATTCCCAACGAGCATTTCCGTCGTCTTAAACAGGAGCACCCTGAAGATCTTTCGATCGTCGGTAACCTGTGTAGCTACTATTACCTGTTCAACACTAAACGCGAACCCTTTGATGACGTTCGTGTACGTAAAGCCTTGTCTTACGCCATTGACCGTAATGTCGTGACTGACGCACTACTTGGCCAAGGCCAAAAGCCTGCTTACTTCCTCACGCCAGAAATTACAGCGGGCTTCTCACCAGAGTTACCGGCTTATGCGAAAATGACCCAAGAAGAGCGTGATGCAGAAGCAAAACGTCTTCTCAAGGAAGCCGGTTTTGACGAAAGTAATCCACTTGATTTCTCATTGCTCTACAACACCAGTGAGAACCACAAAAAACTGGCCGTTGCGATTGGTCAAATGTGGAAAGACAAGCTGGGTGTGAATGTAGAACTCAATAACCAAGAGTGGAAAACCTACCTGAGCACCAAGGATGAAGGTGACTTTGATGTGGCACGCGCAGGTTGGTGTGGTGACTATAACGAAGCCTCTACCTTCTTAACATTGATGCGCAGTACCAATACATCAGGCGGTGTGCATTACGACAGCAAAGCCTACGATGCCATCATGCAAAAAGCGATGGAAACCACGGACGATGCTGAGCGTGAGCAACTGTACCTAGACGCAGAAGCGCAAATGGCGAAAGACATGCCGATCGCGCCTATCTATCAGTATGTTAAAGCGCGTCTCCTTAGCCCGAAAGTGGGCGGGTTCCCTGCGAATAACGCTGAAGAGAAGATCTTCTCTAAAGATCTTTACATTAAAGCGGAATAAACTCCTGACTCACAGCTAACTGAGGGAGTCGCCACAGGCGACTTCCTTGGCTGGCTGTCGCTGTCTGTGAGGTCTATTCAGACAGCGCTCGCTGTGATTCTCAAAACGATACGGTACAGCTATGTTGAAATTTATCGCTAAGCGAATTTTGGAAGCCATTCCAACTTTGTTGGTATTGATCACTGTTTCCTTTTTCTTAATGCGGTTTGCGCCCGGCAACCCTTTTTCAAGTGAGCGTCCGTTACCCCCAGAGGTAATGGCCAACATTAATGCTAAGTATGGCTTGGATAAGCCGGTGTTCGAACAATACACCACCTACCTTGGCAATATTTTACAGGGTGACTTTGGTCCCTCATTTAAATACATCGATTTCTCGGTGAACGAACTGATCGCGGGGGCATTTCCAGTCTCTGCCCAAATCGGCGCATTGGCGTTTTTGTTCACTTTAGTGTTTGGGGTCACGATTGGCACCATTGCGGCACTCAAGCAAAACACTTGGATTGACTATGCCATCATGTCGACAGCCATGCTTGGGGTGGTAATGCCATCATTTGTTCTCGCTCCAGTGTTGATTTATATCTTCTCGATTAATCTCGGTTGGCTTCCTGCTGGTGGCTGGCAAGGTGGTGGCTGGCAATTCATGATCCTACCCATGATAGGCATGTCGCTGCTTTACGTGGCAACATTTGCGCGTGTTACTCGAGGCAGCATGATTGAAACCTTGAATAGTAACTTCATTCGTACCGCTCGCGCGAAAGGGCTGAGCTACCCCAAAATTATTGTTAAGCATGCACTTAAGCCGGCGATGCTACCGGTTGTTTCCTACATGGGGCCTGCGTTTGTGGGGATTATTACCGGTTCGGTTGTGATTGAAACCATCTTTGGGTTGCCTGGCATCGGTAAGTTATTCGTGAACGCAGCGTTTAACCGCGACTATTCACTGGTACTGGGCTGCACCATCTTAATTGGTACGCTCACCATTCTGTTTAACGCTATCGTCGATATCCTGCTGGCGTATATCGATCCTAAGATCCGTTACTAGGGGTGACATAATGCTGACGAAAAAAGAAAATATTGACGCCCTCGAGAGCTTCTCTGAACAAGTCGATGTGAAGGGTCGAAGCTTATGGCAAGATGCTGCGGTGCGTTTTCGACGCAACCGTGCGGCGATGGCAAGTTTGGTCATCCTGTTTTTGATTGGTCTTAGTGTGATTATTGGACCACACCTAAGTGCCTATGCCTACGATGCGACCGACTGGTATGCTATCCATGCTGCGCCATCATTTGGTATGGAAGGGCATTGGTTTGGTACCGATGCGCTAGGACGTGATTTGTTTACCCGCACCATGATGGGCGGACGCATTTCAATTATGGTCGGTGTCATGGGGGCACTCGTCGCGGTGTTGATTGGTACTCTATATGGTGCCACATCAGGCTTTATTGGCGGCCGCACGGATGCTGTCATGATGCGCTTAGTCGAAATCCTCCAATCTATTCCATTCATGTTCTTCGTGATTGTATTGGTTACCTTCTTTGGCCGTAATATCGTTCTGATCTTCGTGGCTATCGGCTGTATTGCGTGGCTAGATATGGCACGTATTGTTCGTGGTCAAACCCTGAGTTTACGCAGCAAAGAGTTCGTCGAAGCCGCACACGTTTCAGGGGTGAGTACACGCCATATTATTACGCGCCATATCGTGCCAAACGTGCTCGGTATTGTTGCGGTTTACTCGACCTTGCTTGTGCCCAATATGATTTTGTTTGAATCATTCCTAAGTTTCTTGGGACTAGGGGTGCAAGAGCCGATGACCAGTTGGGGGGCGTTGTTGCAAGAGGGCTCTCAAACGATGGAACTCGCGATTTGGCAATTGCTTTTCCCTGCGGCCTTTATGGTGATGACACTGTTTTGCTTTAACTATGTCGGCGATGGTTTACGCGATGCGTTAGACCCGAAAGACAGATAAGTCATTTAGGGTTCTTACCGTAAAAAAGCAAAAATATGGGAAAGCGCAGGTTTATCGCCTGCGCTTTTTTGTTATGGTCTAGTTACAAGTGTTTCAAGGATGAGAATAGCGCTGGCGTTATGCGAGTGCGTTGTAATGACAAGGAGCTGTCATGAAATCCCTTTCGATCCAATGGAAAGTCACGTTGGTGGCTGGCGCCTGTGTCGCCATTACGGCAGCAGCGCTGCTGAGTTTTTCGTCGTACGTGAATCAGCAATTCCATCAAACCGTCAGCGCTGCGAGTACGCAGAGCTTAAAACAATCCGCACAGCGCTTAGCGACAAGCCAAGCACAAGTGCAAGCCACCCATGTTCAACGTTCGCTTGATGAGGCGGTGTACCGCGCACAAATGCTGGCCCAAAGTGTGGTGTATTTACAGTATAACGCGGAGCAAAATTTTACGGACAGTGGTGAGCTTCGCGGCTCGATTAATGAACTCGTCCGTCGCTCGGTCGTGAACTTCGACACTGTGCAAGCAGCGTTTGTCGTGTTTAAGCCCAATGCACTTGACCAAGAAGATGAGTTTTACCAATTAGACAGTGAACGCGGCGCCAATGCCGCAGGTCGCTTTGCCAGTCTATGGCAAAAGCGTGGTGACCAGTTGACGCCATCAGTGCTGAGCGAATCACAAATTAATGATACCGCCCGCACCGCCTCCGGGCAGTCCAGCAATTATTGGTATCAATGCCCGCTCAGCCAAGGTACAGCTTGTGTGTCTGCCCCCCAAAGCGATACAGAAGGTTTACATGTTACGATTTCCTCACCGCTGATGCGTGATAGTGACGTGCTCGGTGTACTGGGGATTGAGATCCAATTGAATGATCTACAAGCCTTGATTGAGCAAGCGGACCAAGCACTCTTTGACGGCCGTGGGCATATTAGTGTGATCAGCCAGCGTGGTCAGCTAGTGGCAACCGATGAGCCGAATGCATTGGGGAGTGATATCTCGCAATTGCGTTATGCACCATCTCAGCTGTCAGAGTGGATAAGCGCAGGGGACGCGAAAACGCAGTGGCAGCAAGGCCAATTAATGACCTATGTGCCGATTGCGTTACCCAGTGCAACATGGGGAGTGCTCATTTCGCTGCCGGAACAAGCATTGCTGGCGAGTGCGACACAGCTAGCGTCGCAGATAACCGCGCAACGCGCGCAAGCCGCCACAACTGAGCGTACCTTGGGTGTGATTGCCATTCTACTGGCTTTAGTCGTCGTGAGTCTTGCTGCACGGCAAATTGTTAAACCATTACGCCTTTTAGCCTCTCGGTTAGCGGAGATTGCGGATGGTGATGGCGACCTGACTCAGCGCATTATCCTCAAAAACCGCGATGAAATTGGTGTATTAGCTGGGCGGTTTAATCGCTTTCTCGATAAGCTCCAGCCCATCATGGCAAACGTGATTGATAGCGTTAAAGAAGCGGAACACACCGCTAAAGAAGTATCACGCGTGGCGGCGCAAACTCGAGATGGTAGTCGTGAACAAGTCTCAAGCTTGGACGCGGTGGCAACGGCCTCGGAACAAATGACGCAAACGGCGACGCAAGTCGCCCGCCATACCGAATCCGCGCTAAGCGCGGCCAGTGCCGTGAACACTGCGACGGAGCGTGGAGAGGCGATTGTCACAACCTCGTCTGAAGCGATGGCGCGCTTGGTCGAGACCCTCAATGGTGCCACGCATGATGCGCAAGCTTTACATAAAAGCAGCCAAGACATTACCGAGATTTTAACCGTTATTGATACCATGTCAGAGCAAACCAATTTACTTGCGTTAAACGCGGCCATTGAAGCGGCGCGCGCAGGGGAGCAGGGACGCGGGTTTGCGGTGGTCGCAGACGAAGTCCGAGAATTGGCCCAGCGAACCAACCAGTCTATCTCGCAGATCCGTACTGTTATTGACTCGCTGCAGTCAGGGGCTGACTCCGTTGTCTCTGCTATTCACGATGGTAATCAACTGGCAGATCATACCGCGGAAAAAGTGCAAGAAACCGTAACCAGCCTAGATCAAATACGTGCGGCGATGCAGGAGATGATGGATCTGAATAGTGAAATAAGTGCTGCGGCTGAACAACAAAGTGCCGTCTCAGGCGATGTCACCCAAAACGTGACGCATATTCGTCAGCGCAGTGATGAACTCTTGTCGCATGCTGAATCTACCGCCAGCATCGCTAGCCAGCTTGAAGGGTTAGCAGGCCGCCAGCGTGCGCTCACGGCCCAATTTAAAGTATAACCTTGATGAGACGCGGTTACTCTGGTGCTTCCTCGAGAGGATACCAGTAGCCGCGATTGACCCAAAGCGTGAGCATCGGCCAAAACAGGCTATTGTCAGCGGCATCGCCGAGGGTTTCCCAATCAATAAAGCGCTGATTACATAACGCTGGGGTGAGTGACTCACACCCTGCGGGTAAATTAAAGCTTTCACCGAGCATAAAAATCATTTCAGGCTGGTCTGGGTGATAAAACGCACGCAAGCCACTGAGTTTTTCTAAGCAAAGCCCATCTTGCATGGCGGCTTTGAGGCTATCAGGCTGCCACTGCGGATCGGGGCTGAGCAAGTCGAGCTCGTGTCGAGCCTGAGAGAGAAACTCGCCAATCCAGCGCTTTTTACGGGTTTCGTCGTGCATTAACGCCATCATCATCTCATCCATTTGCGCGAGATGTTGTGGATCCAATGCTGCCGGCGCGTCGGGTTGTGCTTGCATGGCTGGCCAATGGAAATGATGGTCGCCTGCTTCATCGACGATAACTTGGTCGGCATAGCTACTCAATAGCTCGCGGGCTTTTGGTGAGCGATAGCCAATTGAGTAACTGAGCGAGGGCTCTAGCGTATCCCCTTCATGCGGAAAGCCTGGTGGGATATAAAGAATGTCGCCCGGCTCTAACACCACATCGATGATGGCATCGAAGCCGGTAATTTGCTTGAGACCTGTTTCCAAATTGGCTTCTTGATACTGCCCCTTGGGCCCCACACGCCAGCGACGACGCCCTTGGCCTTGCACAATAAAGACATCATATTGATCAATATGAGGACCAACGCCGCCATGCGGTTGGGAATAGCACACCATAAGATCGTCGAATAACCACTGAGGCAGTGTCGAAAAGGCACTGGCTAACTCGCGGGCGCCCGGGTGCCAGTGGTTGGCTGCCTGAACAATCAGTTGCGCGTGAGTATCAGGAAAGTCGCTAAAACCCTCAAACGGTCCGTGGGCAACCTGCCATTGCCCATTCGCGTGTGTCACCATGCGAGAATCAATATCGGCTTCCATCGCCAAGCCTGCGACTTCCTCTGGGTCGATGGGATCCTCGAAATCTATAAAGCCTTGACGGATAACGGTAGGCGCTTGGTGCCAATAGGTGGACATAAAGTCGGCAATGGAAAATTGAAACTGATACATAGCATCACAGGTTAAGAAATTTGCGGCAGTATAACGCGCTGAGCGGGGCGGTGCGAGGGGGAGAAAAAACGGCCCCCAAATGGAGGCCGTTAGGTATGGGAGCGCTTTGCTTAAAGTTTGTCTGTGAGCTTGACCGCATCACCAATATAATTGGCAGGCGTCATTTGTTTAAGACGAGCTTTTTCATGCTCCGGCAAATCAAGGCCGTCGATAAACTGGCGCATGCCTTCACCGTCGACACGTTTCCCGCGCGTGAGCTCTTTCAGCTTCTCGTACGGCTTCTCAATCCCATAACGACGCATTACGGTTTGAACGGGCTCTGCCAGTACTTCCCAGTTTTTATCCAATTCAGCTTCGAGCGCCGCTTGGTTCACTTCCAGTTTGCTGATCCCTTTTAGGGTCGAGGTATAAGCAATCAAGGTGTAGCCTACACCCACGCCCAAGTTACGCAGCACGGTGGAGTCAGTCAGATCTCGCTGCCAACGAGAAATCGGTAGCTTTTGGCCCAGATGAGAGAAAATCGCGTTCGCCAACCCTAGGTTRCCTTCCGAGTTTTCAAAATCAATCGGGTTCACTTTATGTGGCATGGTTGATGAACCAATTTCGCCCGCAACGGTTTTTTGCTTAAAGTGGCCGAGTGCAATATAGCCCCAGATATCGCGGTCAAAATCGATCAAGATAGTATTAAAGCGCGAGACGGCATCGAAAAGCTCGGCAATGTAATCATGCGGCTCAATTTGGGTTGTATACGGGTTCCAATCAATACCAAGCGAGGTGACAAAGGCTTCGCTGTAGGCGTGCCAATCAATCTCTGGATAGGCTGAGAGGTGCGCATTGTAGTTACCGACTGCGCCGTTGATCTTACCGAGAATTTCAGTGCTCTCGACTTGTTTGATTTGGCGCGCCATGCGGTAGGCAACGTTCGCCATCTCTTTACCCATGGTCGAAGGAGACGCAGGCTGGCCGTGGGTGCGAGAGAGCATAGGCACATCACGGAACTGCTGAGCCAGATCTTTCACCGCCGCTTCCAGGCGCTTCATCTCAGGTAAGATAACGGTATCGCGGGCTTCTTTAAGCATCAGCGCGTGAGACAGGTTATTGATGTCTTCAGAGGTACAAGCGAAGTGGATAAATTCGTTAACTGCATTCAGCTCAGGGTTGTCAGCCACTTTTTCTTTTAAAAAGTATTCAACCGCTTTGACGTCATGGTTGGTGGTGCGCTCAATCTCTTTGATGCGCGCAGCGTCTTGCTCACTAAATTCAGCGGCAATGCGATCCAATAATGCATTGGCCTCATCACTAAACGCAGGCACTTCTGTGATGCTGTCAGTCGCAGCAAGCTTTTGCAGCCAGCGGATCTCGACGATGGTACGATACTTCAATAATCCAAATTCACTAAAAATCGATCGCAACGCAATCGTTTTCGTGCCATATCGGCCATCGACCGGGGAAACAGCAGTCAGCGCTGACAGTTCCATTTTTTGTCTCCTGAGTTCAATCTGATTAGGTACGGGCTAGAATGATTTTGGCCTGTTCAACCATGTTTTTACGGCCAAAGATGAGGTGTCTGCGTTTGCCGCCAACTTGGCGCCATAATACAGCACTGCGGATCCCTGACAGCAAAATGGCACGCACGCGATGTTGAACACCGGTTTGTTGTAAATGCTGAGGATCACCAGAAACTTGAATCCGTGGGCCCAGAGGGCTGATCACGTCGAGGTAAATGCTGGCAAGGTTACTGATCATCTGCTCATCGAGCAAATCGAAATGGCTGACTTGGCGCTCGATGGTTTCAATACGATCACCGAGCTGGGCCATCGCATCACGGCGACTGGCAAGCTTGCGCTCTAAAGCCAATAGGTTGATGAGATAGCGCGTCAGCTCCGTCCCATTACGGCCGTTATCGAGTTGATGGATCAGTGTTTCCAAGCCAATACGTAGGCCGCGTTCGCCATCACCTGTGATTTCCCCCGCCTCACCACGAAAGACGTCGAGGGTCGAGGAAGGGTTGGTCACAATTATGCTGCTTAAACTGGTGCGCAGCGCATCTTGGTCGCAATATCCCTGACGGGATACATCTTGCACCAACTTGGCTGCTTGACAAATGCTCGCAAAGGCGAGGGTGCGATCATAAATCGTCTCTGCCACTGATCACGGCTCCTTAAATGCGTTGCTCGATGATGCCACCGCCAAGACACACGTCGCCATCATAAAACACGGCAGATTGGCCAGGCGTAACGGCAATTTGCGGTTCATCGAAAGTAACTTTAATCGTGTCATTATCGATAGGCGTGATAGTACATGATATATCATGCTGACGGTATCGTGTTTTCACCGCACAGCGACGTGGCTCAGTGATAACTTCGCGATCGACCCAGTGCAATTGGGCGGCAATTAAGCCTTCTGAATACAAACGAGGATGGTCGTGACCCTGACCGACAATCAGTACATTGCGTGCGACATCTTTATCGACCACATACCAAGGCTCTTCGCTACCATTACCGCCTTTCATGCCGCCAATCCCCAGCCCTTTTCGTTGGCCGAGTGTGTGATACATATATAAGAAATAGCTTTGATCTTTATTGCCATCTAGGCCGCGCAACATTTGTGCTTTTTCGCCATTTTCTGGGAACGAACGGCGTACATAGTGACCCATAGCAATGTAGTCAGCGTCTAGCACTTCGTCAGCAAATTCGAGAAATGCCTTAAATTTGATTTCTTTGTTACAAAGAATGTCTGGATTAGGCGTACGGCCTGCTTTGTACTCCGTTAGGAAGTGCTCGAAAACATTATCCCAATACTCAGCGGCGAAGTTGATGGTGTGCAGTTCAATGCCTAGCTTATCGCAAACGGCTTGTGCATCGGCCAAGTCTTCTGCAGCAGAGCAGTATTCTTCGTTGTCATCCTCTTCCCAGTTTTTCATAAACAGGCCTTCGACCTGATAACCCTGTTGTTTCAACAAGTAGGCAGAAACGGACGAATCAACACCGCCGGACATTCCGACAATCACTTTTTTGCTGCTGTTATCTGACATGGTGATCACAAATGCTGCTATCAATAAACGGACGCTGAGTTTAACAGAATCCATTCGTCGGATACAGATGTGATAAGGCTCACACGTTAGCCGTTTCCCAAAGTGAGTAGATGGGTAGGTAGATGGTCGCGTGACCTGTGACCGATCCGGCATATGTTAATACTATTCATAGCAATGAGGGTTCATACTTGGGATTGGATGCGCGCCATCCTTGGCGCGGAGGGGCTGTGTGCGCAAATCGATCGATGGTGTGTTCAGGTATTCCTAGTACTCATTGCGTTTCTTCGACGGTGCGCGCTTGGACGAGCGAGTGCGCCCACGTGGTGCTTTCCCTTTTGCGCCTTTGGGTTTAGGGGTGAATTGCTCAAAGCCTTTCGGGGGAGCGACTTCACGCCACTGGCCCGGCTGTAAATCTTCCAGTTGCCACGGGCCCAGCTGAGCGCGGATCAAGCGCAGCGTCGGGTGGCCGATATGCGCAGTCATGCGGCGCACTTGCCGGTTTCGCCCTTCACGCAAAACCACTTTTAACCAAGTGGTAGGAATGTTTGCGCGATAACGAACCGGGGGATGGCGTTCCCAAACGGTGGGTGGTGCCATTTTGGTGACATCGGCAGGCAGCGTGAGGCCATCTTTTAATTCGACACCGTCGCAAAGTGCTTGGATTGCCTCTTCGCTGGGTTCGCCTTCAACTTGCACCCAATAGGTTTTGTCAGATTTGGAGGACGGCTGGGTCAGTCTTGCTTGTAAGGCGCCATTATTGGTAAGGACCAGCAACCCCTCGCTGTCCTTATCAAGCCGACCGGCTGGATAGACATCTTTGACTGATACGATGTCGGCCAGTGTGCTATCGGCGGGTTCGCCACTGAATTGCGTTAACATATTATACGGTTTGTTAACGAGAATAATGCGTGTAGTGCGTGGGGATGAAGCTTGAGTGGGCGGTGCTGTTAGCGCTTTTTTCGTTGTGTTTAAAACAGTGTTCGATGCTGGCTTGGCGCGGGGTTTCTTGGTCATAAGGACTGTCAAATAGATTAAACGGCAAATGAGACTTCCGTATTATACACGTAATAATCTGTTTGGCGTGTTGCCTGAATTCAAGTATCCTCAGTGCGCATCTTACACAAAGATAACAAATGGACGCTAGGAGATTAAAATGGAAAGTAAAGTAGTTGTACCGGCGGAAGGTCAGAAGATCACGCTCGACGGCACAAAACTGGTAGTCCCTAACCACCCAATCATCCCTTACATTGAAGGGGACGGCATCGGGATGGATGTTAGCCCTGCAATGATTAAAGTTGTTGATGCAGCAGTTGTTAAGGCCTACAACGGTGAGCGTAAGATTTCATGGATGGAAATCTACACCGGTGAGAAATCCACCAAGGTATACGGTGATGATCAATGGCTGCCTGCTGAAACACTTGATTTTATTCGTGAATACAAAGTTGCCATCAAAGGCCCACTGACAACCCCTGTGGGTGGTGGTATTCGTTCTCTGAACGTAGCCCTTCGTCAAGAACTCGATCTCTACATCTGCGCGCGTCCTGTTCGCTACTTCACTGGCGTTCCTAGCCCACTGAAAAAGCCAGAAGACACGGATATGGTGATCTTCCGTGAAAACTCAGAAGACATCTACGCGGGTGTCGAGTTTAAAGCAGGCACCGCGGAAGCGGATAAAGTGATTAAATTCCTGCGTGAAGAAATGGGCGCCAACAAAATCCGTTTCCCAGAGCAGTGTGGCGTAGGCATTAAGCCAATCTCAGAAGAAGGCACTAAGCGCCTGGTTCGTGCGGCGCTTGAGTACACCATCGATAACGATCGCGACTCACTGACTATCGTCCACAAAGGTAACATCATGAAGTTTACCGAAGGGGCGTTTAAAGACTGGGCGTATGAAGTGGCCAAAGAAGAATTTGGTGCTGAGTTGCTGGACGGCGGCCCTTGGATGACGATGAAGAATCCAAAAACCGGCAAACAAATCACGATTAAAGACTCCATCGCGGATGCGTTTTTGCAGCAAATCCTGCTGCGTCCGGCGGAGTATGATGTGATTGCCACCATGAACCTGAATGGCGACTACATCTCCGATGCACTGGCAGCGCAAGTTGGTGGTATCGGTATTGCTCCTGGTGCCAACATTGGTGACGGTGTGGCGCTGTTTGAAGCTACCCACGGCACTGCGCCGAAATACGCCGGTCAAGACAAGGTGAACCCAGGTTCACTCATTCTGTCTGCAGAAATGATGCTGCGCCATATGGGCTGGTTTGAAGCTGCTGATCTGGTGATCAAAGCAATGGAAAAAGCGATTGCGAACAAAACAGTGACCTATGACTTTGAGCGTCTGATGGAAGGTGCAAGCCTGCGTAAGTGCTCTGAGTTCGCAGATGACATGATTGCGCAAATGTAATCGCATTATCGCACGATGATAAAACCCGGCTCGCTAGCCGGGTTTTTTGTTTGTGGTCTTGGGAATAATCCACTCAGGCTATCAGTCTATATCTTCCCACGACAACGGCGTGCCTTTGGTTAACGCGCGTGTTGCGCGCTTTCCGAGCACGGCATCATAGTGTTTCGGTGCCAACCCAAAGCCCGGACGAATACTGCGCACATTATTGGGCGTCAGTGGCTCACCGGGTGCGATATCCTCACAGACATACAAAGAACGTCTAAATTGACGGTTGCTCGACTCGGCCTCTCGTGTGGTTAGGGCGCTTTCTCCTAACGCTTGCCACGCCGCGTGGGTTTGCTCACAAAGCGCACTGAGTGCAGGTGGGGTAAGCGAGAAAGCGGCATCCGGGCCTCCCGAATCTTCAGAGAGCATCACATGTTTTTCAATCACGCACGCGCCGAGTGCGACGGCTGCGATCGCGGCGGTGTTAGTCAGCGAATGATCGGATAAGCCCGCCAAGGTTTGATAGCGGGTGGCTAAGGTTGGAATGGTTCGCAGATGGCTTTGTTCAATCGGCGCAGGGTAGGCGCTGATACAGTGAAGCAACACCAGCTCACGACAGCCGTTATCACGGGCGGCCGCCACCGCCTCGGCAATCTCTGTTTCGTCAGCCATGCCGGTTGAGATGATCATCGGTTTACCGGTTTGCGCGGCATAGCGAATCAAGGGCAAATCAATCGCCTCGAACGAGGCAATTTTATAGGCAGGAGCGTTAAGATCTTCGAGCAAATCAATCGCTGAGCAATCAAAAGGAGAGGAGAATAAGGTGATGCCTTCTTTTCTGGCGTGATCAAATAACGGCTTGTGCCACTCAAACGGGGTTTGTGCCCAGCGATATAGCTGGTGGAGACTATAACCATCCCATAGTCCGCCTTTGATCTGAAACTCATCGTGGTCGCAATCAAGGGTAATGGTATCGGCGGTATAGCTTTGCATTTTGACGGCATCGGCACCGCAAGCTTTGGCCATGGAAAGGGTTTGTTTGGCAAGCTCAAGGCTACCATTATGGTTCGCCGACATTTCGGCAATGATATAGGGAGGATGCTGGGGGCCGATCAAACGGCCTGCAATCTTAATGTCGTTCATAAACCGTATCGATATTCAGTTTGGTTTGAAGGGCGCTGGCGCCTTGCTGCCACTCATCCGCGGACAAAGACAGGCATACAATCTCGACGGTTTTTCCCTCAGGCAGGGAAAAGGTGCGTTGCCGACTTTGCGGCGTTTCACGAAAGCCAAAGCGTTGATGTAGCCGAACCACCCCCTGATTATGACTGAGCACCTCACAGTTCAATTGGGTCACGCCCAAGGTCTCAAATGCTAAACTTAATGCGCCAAACTCCATGAGTGCGCCGCTGCCACGCGGTGCATCCGGAGCCGCATAAAAAGCCCAGGTCGCACTTGTCCTATTTTCGCTATCGAGGTCAAGATTGACCACGCCAAGTGGCTTGTCCGGTTGGCCGTCTACGCGTTTGTAAACGATATAGAAATAACGGTGCGTGTTGGCGAGCATATGGCTGAACCATGCTTTGTGCTCATCATGGCTAATTTCATGCTGGGTGTACATAAACTGGCGGACAGTGGGACGGTTGCGCCAATGCCATAAAGTGTCACTGTCCGCGTGACTCACCGCTTTAAAAATCAGTTGCATAAGTGATTCTCCAAGGCCGCGACCACGCGCTCTGCGCCTTTTCCATCAGTGATCGCTGGTAGGTTAGGAAGCTGATGCCAGTTTGCCGCAAGGTGCTGCAGTGCAGATGCGTAATCTTGCCAGCGGGTGTGCTCACCGCGTCCTAAGTATTGATAGCCCGGCTGTCCGGCGAGATACTCGGCCATGGCGTGTTGGTTTTCCGCCACACACACCAAGGTGCTCGGGACCCCCAAGCAGCTGCGCTCAATGGCGGTCACACCGGCCGCCCCAAACGCGTAGCGTGCCCGTGCCATGTGGGCATCAAAGTCCGACAGTGCTTCCACTACGCGAACCCCATCGGGGACAGGCGCTTTACACAATGCATCGCGGTCTGGGTTACGCCGGCCGGTGACAATTAACAGAGAGAAAGGCAATCTTTCGCGCTTCTGCTCTTGTGCTAGGTGTTTGACCGCGTCCACGAGCTTGCGGCTTTCACCGGTCGGATCCGTGCCGGAGAAAAAGGCGATCACCTTATCTTCCCGCGGCGGTGGAGACTGATGTAAGGCGGCAAATGCTGGACGCAATAGTGCATAGTCTGGCCCCAATAAGCATCGGGCTTGTGGGTTTACAAGCTGTGATGCGTAGCGCGTGGTGAGATCAGGCCAAGGATTTTGATCGAGTAAAAACGCGCAATCGTGGGGCCGATTGGCTAAATCATCGACCACCATCACCGGACAGCCCAAGTGGGCGTGAATCGATTGTTCCCAGCGGGCATCGAGGGCGTAATGATCCACCACCATCAAATCCACCGGCTGGTTAGCCACGCATGCGGTTGTATCTTCGGCATCTTGCCACTGGCTCACACCCAGCCAATCGGTGTTGCTAAGCGAGTGTTTGGGGGCAGGCAACGCCGCCACCGTCAAGCCTTGCTCTTGGCTGACCGCTATCAAGTTACCGGGTAAGTCGCGACATACCAAGGTTACCTGATGACCCGACGCTTGTAGCATGCTAGCCAACACGTGCATGCGGCTGACGTGCCCGGTGCCTATCGCTTGGGAGGCATCGACTCGAATGGCAATATGGCTCATAGCAAGGCTTGTTGCTCCAACAGTTGATACATTAGCTCAGCGCGTAGCCAGTCATCCGGTTCATCAATGTCTTGCACGCGGTAATGAGGGATCAACACGGCTTTAGAATGGGGGGCAAAAACCGGCTCGCGCGCTAAAAACGCACTTGGTGTGCCCCAGTAAAACATTCCCGCATCGTGGTACGCCGGTTGTAAGTCTTGTGAACGGGTGGTGAAGTGCTCCGGCCACAACATGCTGACACTGCCATCGGCATCGACATGAATACTGCGCTGAATTGGAAAGGCGTAGCGGGTGGCGGCAAAACTGTATTTGACGGTGTCGCCGTCCAGTAACGCTAAGCCTTGGCGCAAGTCATCCGTGGTGACAAAGGGGGTGGTAGCATACAGGCAGCACACCGCGTGCAAAGGCGTTTGCTGTGGCGACTGGTTCAGCCACTGGATCGCATGCTCAAGCACATCCAAGGTCGTGGCGTGATCACCGGCAATCTCGGCGGGACGTACAAAAGGCACTTCAGCTCCTGCATCGCGTGCCACACTGGCAATGTCGTCGCAATCGGTGGAAACCAAGACGCGATCGAATAACCCACTTTGACGTGCTGTCGCAATGGCATAAGTGATAATGGGCGCACCGTTAAACAGTTTGAGGTTCTTGCCCGGAATGCGTTTGCTGCCACCGCGGGCGGGAATAATACATACATTCATCGGTCACGCGTCCTCAATGGCTTTTTGTAGCGCAGCAATCACTGTATCTTGCTGTTGCTTGGTTAAATCGGGGTAAAGCGGCAAAGTGAGTGCGCCCGCGTAATACTGTTCGGCAAGCGGGAAGTCTCCGGGCTCGAAGCCCAGTGCCTGATAGTAAGGTTGCGTATGCACAGGAATATAGTGCACGTTCACGCCAATGCCTTGCGCACGCATTGCTTCAAAAACGGCGCGGCGTGTATCGGCGTGCTCAAGCTCAATCAAATACAAATGCCATGCTGACTCAGGATCTAAAACGGGCCGCTTGACGGGCAAATCCGCCAGTGCCTGATGGTAACGCTCGGCGAGTGCAAACCGTTTGGCGATAAAGGAACGAAGCTGGGTTAACTGTGAACGGCCAAGCGCGGCATGAATATCCGAGAGGCGATAGTTCATCCCCAATGCATGCTGCTCATAACCCCAAGGCGGTAAGCTAGCGTGGCTATCTTCTGCGTCACGGGTGATCCCGTGACTACGCAACTGACGCAGTGCTTTCGCCAATGTGGCACTTTGGGTGGTGGCAACCCCAGCCTCTCCCGCGGTAACCACTTTGACCGGATGAAAACTAAACACGCTAATATCGCTGTACTGGCATCCACCCACCGCCGCTTCTTGATAGTGGGCGCCCATCGCATGTGACGCATCCTCAATAATGGCCACCTGATAACGCTTAGCGAGCGCGGCAATCTCGGCCATTGGCGCACTGGCACCGGCCATATGCACCACCACCAGCACTTTGGGCAAGGTGTGAGTAGCGGCCGCTTGCGCTAGCTTTTTCGCGAGCTGCTGGGGGCATAGGTTACGTGTGTTCGGGTCGATATCGACAAAGTCCACCTCGGCACCACAGTATCGACCACAATTGGCTGACGCGACAAAGGTAATGGGCGAGGTCCATAAACGATCGCCTGGGCCTAGTTCTAGGGCCAGACAAGCGAGATGCAGGGCAGATGTCGCGCTATTGACAGCGACCGCATGCGCAGCCCCGGTGAGTTCGGCGACGGCGGCTTCAAAAGCCGGAACTTGCGGGCCTTGCGTCAGATAATCACTTTTTAGCACCTCAAGCACAGCGGCGTAGTCTTGCTCACTAAGATGCTGCTTTCCGTATGGGATCAACGCCATACTCCTTTACTGCTCGGCGTCGAGTTGCAAAATGGCCTCGACGGTTAACACATCTGGGTTAGTGCCTGATTGATACTCAAAGCCCTCTGGCACGGGCTGTCCTTTTTCGCCCAACGCATTTTCTCGGTAGTCATAATCGGCGTCGTAGAACTTAATGGTGGGGCAAATCACGTAATGATCGGCAAATTCGAGCGTCAGATGGGCATCGTCAGCCGGACACATCACTTCATGCATTTTTTCGCCGGGGCGAATGCCTATCACCTTGACGGGTGTGTTCGGGGCATAGGCGCTGGCGAGATCCGTCAGGCGAACTGATGGGATCTTAGGAACAAATATTTCTCCGCCATACATGCGCGAAAAGTTTTTCAGCACGAAATCCACCCCTTGCTGCAAGGTAATCCAAAAGCGGGTCATTTCAGGGTGAGTAATGGGCAAATGATCCGCGCCTTCCGCTGCCTTTTTCTTAAACAAAGGCACCACAGAGCCGCGCGAGCCGACCACATTGCCATAGCGCACCACCGAAAAACGTGTCTTTTGGCCCCCGGTCATATTGTTAGCGGCGACAAACAATTTATCTGAACACAGTTTGGTGGCGCCATAGAGATTATTGGGGCTGGCGGCTTTATCGGTCGAGAGCGCAATCACCTTTTCGACCCCGTTGGCAATCGCGGCACGAATCACATTCTCTGCGCCATGAATGTTGGTTTTGATACACTCCATCGGGTTGTATTCGGCGGCAGGTACCTGCTTGAGTGCAGCAGCATGAATCACATAGTCAATGCCTTGCATCGCTTGCATTAAACGATCGCTATCACGCACATCGCCAATAAAATAGCGCATGCAAGGGGCGTTAAAGGTTTGCTGCATTTCATATTGCTTGAGCTCATCGCGAGAAAGCACCACGAGGCGACGTGGTTGATAGCGTTCAAGCAGGGTGCGGACGTACTTTTTACCAAAAGAACCAGTACCGCCGGTGATCAGAATGGATTTGCCGTTAAACATAGGACGCCTTGTCACTAACTGTCGGGAATACAGGCAGTTTAACTGATCTGAGCAGGATTTGGCGATCTGCTACGGTGTTCTGGTGTGGGATTGGCAAAATTCACTGGATCCAAAGCGCCGAATGTGGGCGGCGCTTTGGAGGGACCATGTTTAGGTTAACACGCGCGTGGGCGTTAGCCTTGATGGCGAGAGGCGAGGACTTCGGTCACTTGATGGAGGCTGAGCTCTTGGTCTTGCAGTAATACCAACAGGTGATAAAGCAAGTCGGCGCTTTCGTTTAATAGCTCGGCCTTATCGCCTGCCGTGGCAGCGAGGGCGACTTCGACCCCTTCTTCTCCCACTTTTTGCGCGATACGCTTGGTGCCTTTGGCAAATAAGCTTGCGGTGTAAGATTCATCAGGCGCGGCGTCTTTGCGGCTGGCAAGGACTTGCTCTAGGCTCGACAAAAAGCCGGGGCCGGTGTGTGGCGGTTTATTGTCACTGTCAAAGCAGGTGGTCGTGCCGAGGTGACAGGTGGGCCCGTGAGGCGTTGCCGTGACCAACAAGGTGTCTTGATCGCAATCGAGTGCAATGTGCTCAAGGCTCAACACATGGCCGGAGCTTTCGCCTTTTACCCAAAGGCGTGATTTACTGCGTGACCAAAAGGTGACGCGACCGGTTTCGAGCGTCGCGTTCAGTGCATCGGCATTCATGTAGCCCAGCATTAACACTTGGCCGCTATCGCTGTGTTGGATAATCGCAGGCACCAAGCCGGCGTTTTTCTCCCAATCGATACGTTCTACCCATGCTGCCGTCATACTCTTACCTCGATCCCTTGTTGTTTTAATACTTGTTTTAATTCGCTTATCGCGATGATTTGCTTGTGAAACACCGAAGCGGCCAGCGCGCCATCGACATTCGCTTGTAAAAAGGCGTCGGCGAAATGGGATATTTCACCGGCACCACCGGAGGCAATCAGAGGCACCTGACAGCGCTCTCTCACCATGTTGAGTTGGGTTGAGTCATAGCCTTGGCGCACGCCATCGCGGTTCATCATATTGAGTACGATTTCGCCCGCGCCTCGCTGTTGGACTTCCTCGACCCACGCGGCGGTTTGCCAAGGCGTAGCCTGAGTGATGTCATAAAACACCAACTCGTCAGCACCTTCTTCGGCGTAGCGTTTGGCGAGCGGGACGATATCGCCGATGATTTCGTGATTGCGAAATTGCACGCCTTTAACCACTTGTCCGTCGCGGACGTCCAAACAAGGAATTATCCGTTTTGCCAGCATGCGATCGCCTCCTCTGCGCTAAAGTTGCCTTCCAGTAGAGCGCGGCCGACGATCACGCCTGCGACGCCAGTGTTGCGTAAGGCGCGAATGTCTTCGAGACTGCCAATGCCGCCTGATGATTGAAACGCAATGTTCGAATAGCGCTGACACAAGTCGCGGTAAAGCGCCACATTGCTGCCTTTTAAGGTGCCATCGCGGGAAATATCGGTGCACAGCACATGCTTGAGCCCGACGGACAAATAATCGTCGAGGAGCGCTTCAATGGTGACGCCGGAGTCTTGTTGCCAGCCGGACACCGCCACGCGTCGCGTCCCGTCGCTGTCGATATGAATGTCGAGTGCCAATACAATGCGGTCAGGGCCGTAGGTTTGCATCCAGCCTTTAACCAAATCGGGGGATTTAACCGCGGTGGAGCCGATCACTACGCGCTGCGCACCGGTGTTTAGCAGCTCAATCACGTCCATTTCGGTGCGCACGCCACCGCCAATTTGGATGTTGGCAGGCGTTGATTGCAAAATCTCGGTGATTAAATCGACCTGACGCGCGGTTGGGTCTTTGGCACCGGTTAAATCCACGAGGTGCAACCAATCTGCTCCCGCTTGATGGTAACGTGCAAACTGCTCACGCGGGTCAAAACTGTAGTCGGTTTTTTGCTGATAATCTCCTTGATAAAGGCGCACCACTTGGCCGTCTATCAAGTCGAGTGCTGGTATAATCATCCTTGCTTACATCTCCAAAAAATTCTGAATCAAACGCGCGCCCACTTTGCCCGAACGCTCGGGGTGAAACTGAACCCCGAAGTAATTGCCTTGATTAATGGCCGCACTGAACGCATGACCATAATGACATTGTGCCAAGGTGTAATCACCGACCGGCATCGCGTAACTGTGGACAAAGTAAAAGTGGCTGCCTGCGGGAATGCCATCGAATAAGGGATGGTCATTGACGGTGGCGACTCGGTTCCAACCCATATGAGGCAGAGGCTGCCCAGCGGTATCCATCAGTTTGGTCGGCGCGGGGATGTGGCCGAGGCACTCAACGGGACTATCGCCTTCATCGGAGTGCGTCCCCAACATTTGCATACCAAGACATATTCCCAGCAGCGGTTGCTCTACTTGCTTAACCAAATCTACCAAGCCGCGCTCGGTGAGGTTTTTCATCGCTTCGCTGGCCGTGCCGACGCCGGGCAAAAAGAGTTTATCTGCCCCTAGCACCACGTCCGGATCGCGGCTTAGTGTGGCTTGATACCCCAAACGCTCAACAGCAAAGCGCACTGAGGCCACATTGGCGCAGCCGGTATCGATAATGACAGTCTGTTTGCGCATTACAGCACTCCTTTACTGCTTGGCAGGGCGTCGCCTTCGACCTTGATGGCTTGACGCAAGGTGCGGCCAAAGGCTTTAAATAAGCTTTCCACCAAGTGGTGGGTGTTTTCGCCCGACACCGTCAGGTGCAGAGTACAGGCCAAGGTGTCGGTCAACGAGCGGAAGAAGTGTCCCACCATTTCGGTCGACATATCGCCCACTTGTGGCTGTGGAAAGCTGGCCTCAAATTTCAAATAGGGGCGTCCGGATAAATCCAACGCACATTGCGCCAAGCATTCATCCATCGGTAGGCTAAAGCCAAAACGGCCAATGCCGCGCTTATCTCCCAGCGCCCGTTTGAGCGCGTCGCCCAACGCGAGGGCGGTATCTTCAATGGTGTGGTGGTCGTCGATGTGCAAATCGCCTTTAACGCGAACGTTGAGCTGAAAACCGCCGTGGGTGGCAATTTGATCTAACATGTGGTCAAAAAAGCCCAGTCCGGTTTCAATGTGGCTGCCACCACTCTTATCCAAGTTTACATCCACCTGAATGTCGGTTTCTTTGGTGGTGCGAGTGACACTGGCCAGTCGCGGCTGCTGGGTGAGACGCTCGACAATCTGTGGCCAGCCCATCACGTCACGTTGATATTTGATGCCTTGTAGCGCCATATTGTTCGCTAAGGTGATATCGGTGTCGCGATCGCCAATCACCGCCGATTGGGCGAAATCAATTCGGCCTTGCTGTAGATAGTCTTTCACCAAGCCTAGTTTGGGTTTGCGACAGCTACAGTCATCGCTATCAAAGTGCGGGCAAATCAGTACGTCTTCAAAATGGATCCCTTGTGAGCGAAACAGGGCCATCATCATGTTGTGTGGCGCATCAAAGTCCGCTTGCGGGAAGCTCTCGGTTCCCAGACCATCTTGATTGCTCACCATCACCAAGGTGTACCCCGCCGCTTGCAGGCTGAGTAGTGCAGGGATCACGTCCGGCTCAAAGGCCAATTTATCCAGACGATCTACTTGATAATCTTCAGGCGGCTCCACAATTAAGGTGCCATCACGGTCAATAAATAAAATCTTGTCTTTCACAGTGGTTGTCCTTATTCACTGAGTTGCTGGCGGATAAAGGCCAGCACTTTTTCACATTCGTCACGGTTACCAATGCTGATGCGCAAGCTGTTGGCAACGGCGGTCTGACGCACAATCATGCCGGCACGCCCTAAACGTGCGAACACCGCGTCAGCGTCATCTAGCGTGATGAGCAGATAATTACCAAAGCCCGGATGCACCTCAACGCCGGGCAGCATACTGAGACCGGCTTGCAGGTAGGCACGGTTGGCGGTTAAGTCTAAAACTTGATATTTCATCCGCGCTAAACCGGCCTCGGAGAGTGCTTGTTCGGCAATGTCTGCTACGGGGACCGGCACCGGGTATGGCGGGATCACCTTGAGCATCAGGTTAATAATCGCGGGACTGGCGAGGGTAAAGCCGCAACGCAGTCCCGCCAGAGCGAACGCTTTTGATAGGGTGCGCAAAATGGCCAGATTATCAAAGCGTGCGAGCAAGTCGGTGCAGGTCGCTTCTGGACTAAATTCAATATAGGCTTCATCCAACACCACAATCGCGCGATCTTGAGTGCGGGTGAGTAGCGCTTCTATGTCGTCGCGGTTAATGAGATTGCCGGTCGGATTATTGGGGCTACACACGAAGATAAGCTTGATGCTGGCATCTGCCTCCAAGGCGGTATCAATCCCTGCCATGTCCAGCTGCCAGTCCGCGGTGAGAGGCACTTGGGTGGTGGCGATCCCTTGGTTTTCCGCACTGACCGCATACATGCCATAGGTAGGCGGGCAAATCAGCACGCTATCTTGGTTTGGCTCGCAAAAGGCACGCAGCAACAGATCAATCCCTTCATCGGCGCCACGAGTGGTGATGACTTGGTTCGTTGCTACGCTGGCATAGTCTGCATAGGCATTAATCAATGATGCCGGCTGGCAGCTGGAGTAGCGATTGAGCCCTTGTCCACATACGGTGTAAGCATTGTCAAAAGGTGATTCGTTGGCATTGAGCCAGACATCCCCGCTACCGCCGATACGGCGGGCTGACTGATAGGGAGTAAGCGCTTGTACTTGCTCACGGGCGAGTTTTTCGATGCTCATGCTAACGGGTCCTCTGAGGCTTGAGTTTGTTGTAGTTTAGTCAGACGAATTTCGACCGCTTGGCGGTGTGCATCCAAGCCTTCTGCTTCGGCAATACGCATCACCGTATAACCATAAGTGGGGAGCACGTGATTGGTGCCAGAGGCGTAATCGCCCACTGACTCGGGCGAGTATGCGCCTAAGAAAATCGAGCCAGCGTTATCCAACAGGGGCAATAAATCCCTTGGCTGTTGAGTTTGCACAATCAAGTGCTCTGGCCCATAACGGTTAGAAATCGACACGCACTGAGTGAGGGTGTCGGCAATAATAATCACACTGCTGCCCAGCGCTTGTTTGGCAATCTCAGCGCGGTTGAGCGTAGTTAATTGCTGCTGCACTGCATCCGCCACTTTCTCTGCCATTTCTGGCGCGGGGGTCACCAGCACCACTTGCGAGTCGGGGCCGTGCTCCGCTTGGCTGAGTAAATCAGCGGCAACAAAGTCCGGATCTGCGCCAGCATCAGCAATCACTAACACTTCCGAGGGGCCAGCAGGCATATCCATGGCCGCACCATTAGCGGCGAGGCTCACTTGCCGTTTGGCTTCGGTGACATAGGCATTACCCGGGCCAAAAATTTTATCCACCTTGGTCACGCTTTGGGTGCCAAAGGCCATCGCCGCCACCGCTTGTGCGCCGCCAAGGGTATAAATCTCATCAATCTCGCACAGTTTGGCACAGTATAAAATTTCATCGGCCACCGGCGGTGGGGTACACAGCACTACTTTACGACAGCCGGCAATTTGTGCGGGTACGCCCAACATCAATACGGTAGAAGGCAAAGGCGCGCTGCCACCGGGAATATACAGCCCCACGCGGTTAATCGGRCGGGTAATGGATTCACACACCACCCCTGGCATGGTTTCGACTTTCAACGGCTGCGCTTTTTGCGCACGGTGAAAGGTGCTGATGTTATCGTAGGCTTGGCGTAAGGCGAGTTTGATATCTTCTCCCAAGCGCGCTTCAGCCTCGGCCAAGGTCCCTTTGTCGAGTTTGATGCTATCCAGTTCGACACCATCAAACTTTTGGGTCAATGCTTTTAAGCTTTCATCTCCCCGCTCACGGACATCGGCGATAATCTCCGCGACGCTCGCTTGGGTTTGGGCGCCGGTTGTGATTGCAGGGCGGCGCATTAAGCCCTCTTTTTGTGACTCTCCGAGTGATTTCCAGACTACTGTACGCATGGCGACTTACTCCATCATCTTTTCAATCGGCAGGACCAAAATTGAGCTTGCGCCCAACTGCTTTAATTTTTCCATGGTTTCCCAGAACAGATTCTCAGTGCTCACAAGGTGTACAGCAACACGGTTTTTCTCGTGAGCCAACGGCAAGATGGTGGGATCTTCCGCGCCAGGAAGTAGCTCGACCACTTGCTCTAGGGTGTCGCTGGGCGCGTGGAGCATGATGTATTTAGACTCTTTGGCTTGGATGACCCCTTGCATGCGAGTGAGCAAGCGTTCAATCAATGCGGTTTTTTCCTCACTGAAGCTGCCCTCGCGCTGAATCAATACCGCTTTGGAGCGAAAAATGACTTCCGCTTCTTTCAAGCCATTGGCTTCTAAGGTGGCACCGGTTGAAACGAGGTCACAAATCGCATCAGCGAGCCCTGCACGCGGCGCGACTTCGACTGAGCCATTGAGCATACAGGTGCTAAAGCTCACACCTTGTTTATCCATGTAGGCTTTGAGGATGTTGGGGTAGGTAGTAGCGATGCGTTGGTTGGCCAGATCTTGTGGACCGTTATAGCTTTGGTCTTTATCGAGGGCGATGGAGAGACGACAGCCGCCGAAATCGAGTCGGCGCAGCAGTTGATATTGGCTAGGCTCGCCCAGCTTGATGCGCTCAAGGCGTACTTCCTCTAGTTCGTTTTCGCCAATTACCCCTAAATCAACCACGCCGTCCATGATAAGGCCCGGGATATCATCGTCACGGACCAGCAGCAGATCGAGAGGCATGTTTTCGGCGTGGACCACTAAACGTTCACCGGTGTAATTGATTTTGACCCCGCAGCGTTTAAGAAGCTCTTGGCATTCTTTGGCGAGGCGCCCCTTTTTTTGGATGGCGATACGTAGGCGTTGTGTTTGCATGTGTGCTTCCTTGTCTAAAAATGAAAAGCTAAAAAAGAAAAAACCCTCGGAAGACGGTGCTCCCGAGGGTCTGAATTTGTTAGCTGGCTAATGACCGACGGAAGCGCTTCTTACTCGTCTTCCAGTCGAAACCATTCCTCCCGAAAGACTAGTCAGGATGATGGTGGTGATGCATTGTCATTAGCGTTGAAGTCATTTTTTGATGTCCATTTACGTTGGTCAATCTCGTTTCTTTTTCGACAATATCAAAGTGAGCTTAGATTGCAACTCCCAATGTGGAGATTTTTTCACCGCCTACAGCGGTAAGCGGTGACGCCGAATCAAACGGTGGCGCCTATACGTAGACATCCAGCGAACCATCATCTTTTTTGCGTGGCGCGTTCTCTTTTTCAGTTTGTGGTGACGCATCATGATCCGATGGGTCATCCAAGCGGCGTTGTTTGCGCTCTTCAATGCTGGCCTGTTTCTTAATCGCCCAAACTTTGGTGGGTGGTGCAGAGGGCTTTCGGTACACAGGACTTAGGTTGCCAAGCCAATTCATAGTGCGTCCTCCTAGCGTCTTAATTAGAGTATCGACCAGAGAACGCAAAACTTGATTGTTTTTTGAGCAGTTTAGGGTGGGTTAGCCACAACACTTTTTAAATTTGCGTCCGCTGCCACACGGGCAGGGGTCATTACGTCCCGCTTTGACATGACCGGGGAAGACACCATCGATATATCGCCACTGAAGCTGTCCATCGATCGTTTCTTTGACAAAACGAGAGCGCTCGAACAGGCACTGGGGCTCACCGTCGGCAATAAAGTGAGCTTTGAAGGTCACAAAGCCAAGTGCACCTTGTTGCAACACCTCGCTATCGAGCACCTCGAGAGACTGCCACTGATGTTGGGTCATGGTGGTAATGTCTTCACGAAACGAGCTGGCGCCACATTCACTGTGATAGGTCGCAACAATAAAATCCACCAAGCCTTTGGGATGTGCACTATAACGAGCGCGCATCAATTGCTCAGGATGAGACGCATTGGCAGGGTTTTGGTGAATAGGGGCGCAACAGTCTTGATAGGTTTTATGACTGCAACAAGGACATAAGTCAGTTTGCATAGCTTTCTCTTCACAATAGGCTGAATGGCTTAGCGATGGGTAAAGTTGCGGGTTTGTAAGTCACACCCTTGGGCACTACACATCAAGACAGAACCGTGATCATACCAGTCGCCTAACACAATCCGTTGGTATGCGGTGCCGTGTTGATGCCATTGATGAATATGAGGGCGATGGGTGTGGCCGTGAATCATGTTAACCACTCCCGCGTTATCCAACTGGCGCTGCACTTCTTGCGGCGTCACATCCATGATGGTGGATGACTTTTGCTGGTTGGCATTGGCACTGCCTGCACGCATTTTGGCCGCAATCTTACGGCGCCATGTTAGCGGCAAGCACAAAAAGAGTCGCTGCAACCAAGGCTGGTGGACTTTGCGGCGAAACGCTTGATAGTCAACATCCTCTAAACACAAGGTATCCCCGTGTAAGATCAGGGTAGGGATGCCATATAAATCGATGCACTCAAGCTCGTTTAACAGGGTTACGCCAGTTTCCATAGCAAAGCGTTGACCAATCAAAAAATCGCGATTGCCATGAATAAAATATACCGGCACGCCGCGCTCTGTCACCGCAGAAAACGCCGCTTTAATTTGTTGGTGAAACGGGCTGTTATCATCATCACCAATCCATGCTTCGAATAAGTCCCCGAGTACATAGAGCGCGTCGGCGTGTATCACTTCCTGCTGCATAAAACGTTCAAAGCAGTCGGTAATATCAGGCCGCGTTGGGCTTAAATGGAGATCGGCAATAAAGAGGGTATGTGGCATGCGTTGGCTTTATGATGGTAATAAAAGAAAGGGTAGCCTGAGCTACCCTTGTTGACGAGTGCGGCTTAGTCTTCGATAGTCACGCTATCGATCAAGACTTCTTCAACCGGCACGTCTTGGTGGACATAACCCCAGTTACCGGTGGCAACGCCTTTAATTTTGTTCACGACGTCCATGCCATCAACCACTTCTGCGAATACACAGTAGCCCCAGCCATCTGGCGTTTTAGCTTTGTGATCGAGGAACAGGTTGTCATTAACGTTGATGAAAAACTGCGAGCTTGCTGAGTGCGGCTCCATCGTGCGCGCCATCGCAACCATACCTGTGCGGTTGCTTAAGCCGTTATCCGCTTCGTTTTTAATCGGTGCGCGGGTTGGCTTTTCTTCCATGCCAGAGGCCATGCCACCGCCTTGGACCATAAAGCCGTCAATCACGCGGTGGAACAGGGTTCCGTTGTAAAAGCCGTCACGGCAGTATTGTAAAAAGTTCTCGACCGTAGCCGGTGCTTCGTCCGCAAACATGCGTAATTTGATGTCACCGAACGTGGTATGAAGAGTCACCATGATGTAATCCTGTCATTGGCTTGGCTATAAGAAGCCAAGATTTTAGCCTAACAACGTCTCTGATCAAGCTCGATCCGTGATACAAACCGAATTAATCCATATTCTCTGGTTCAAAATGATGCAGCAAGGTCTTCAAAAGGCCGGACAATTGGTCTTGTTGTGCTTGACTCAACGGGCTCAACATTTTGTGTAAGTTATCGGTGTGCGCCACCACTGCATCATCAATCAATTGCAGTCCAGCGTCGGTCAATGAAACATAAACACCACGGCGGTCATTGGGATCTGGACTGCGTGCAACCAACCCTTTCTGCTCAAGGCGATCAATTCGATTGGTCATTGCACCTGAGGTGAGCATCAGCGATTGCAGCAGCTGGTTGGGGGTAAGCGTGTGCGGTTTGCCTGAACGGCGCAGCGTTGCGAGGACATCAAACTCCCCCGGGTTTAAGTTGAATTGATTGAACACCTGCTGAAGGCGCGGATTGATATGCCCTACCACGCGCGCCAACCGCCCGGTAATGGCCATTGGAGAGGGGTCGATATCAGGGCGCTCTTGATGCCACTGAGACAAAATCATATCGACTTTATCGGGCGAACCGAACTCGGCTGAGGATGGCGTGGCGACTTGGTGTTGCTTGGTTGATCGTGTCATGAAAATACCGTGGTTTATTTATCGGTAAAGATTCTTTACAAAAAGCTAAGCGATCTTATCCATGAGCTCAACCTCTCATGACAGTTTTTAGTAACGAGATGTGAGTGAGATCGTAGACAACAATTCGGGCAAGACAGCCTGTTGCGTGTCTGTCGTGCTTGCGTCAAGCAGGTATAAAAGGTGTAATAGTCCATTCATTCTAATTTTGTCACTATCGTAACGAGTAACCAAAACCACTATGTCGACGCCAACTAACACGTTAAAGATATACAACTCATTGACGCGAGAGAAAGAGATCTTTCAACCCATCACGCCGGGAAAAATCGGCATGTATGTCTGTGGGGTGACCATTTACGATCTTTGTCATATCGGTCATGGGCGTACTTTCGTGGCGTTTGACATGATCTCACGTTATTTGCGCCATCGTGGTTATGACTTAACGTTTGTCCGCAATATTACCGACATCGACGATAAAATTATCAAACGTGCGGCGGAAAACGGCGAAAGCTGTGAGTCACTGACTGAGCGTTTGATCAGTGAAATGCATCAAGACTTTGATGCGCTCAACATGGCACGTCCCGATATCGAACCGCGCGCCACCGACTACATTGATGAAATTATCTCGCTAGTCGAAAAGTTGATTGAGCGAGGCTTTGCTTACGTTGCAGACAATGGCGATGTGATGTTCGAAGTCGCGAAATTTGACGATTACGGCAAGCTATCCAAGCAAGATCTTGAACAACTGCAGGCCGGTGCCCGTGTTGATGTGGAAGCGGCGAAGCGTAGCCCTCTCGATTTTGTGTTATGGAAAATGTCTAAGCCGGGCGAACCAACTTGGGAGTCGCCATGGGGAGCCGGCCGTCCGGGCTGGCACATCGAGTGTTCGGCGATGAACTCCGCGATTTTAGGTGATCACTTTGATATTCACGGTGGCGGCTCTGACTTGCAGTTCCCTCACCACGAGAACGAAATTGCACAGTCTTGCTGCGCGCACAACACCCAGTATGTGAATACGTGGATGCACAGTGGCATGGTGATGGTTGACCGTGAAAAGATGTCCAAATCTTTGGGGAACTTCTTTACTATCCGCGACGTGTTGGCGCACTACGATGCCGAAACCGTGCGCTACTTCTTGCTGTCCGGTCACTATCGCAGCCAGCTCAATTACAGCGATGAAAACCTCAATCAAGCCCGTTCAGCGCTCGAGCGTCTGTACACTGCATTGCGAGGGCTCGACGAGGCAACACCAGCCGGTGGCGATGAGTACGTGGCACGCTTTGAAGCGGCGATGGACGATGATTTCAATACGCCAGAAGCCTACTCCGTGCTCTTTGATATGGCGCGTGAGGTCAATCGCTTACGCGGCGATGATATGGCAGCGGCATCCGCACTGGGTGCGCAAATGCGTAAATTGGCGTCGGTTCTTGGTTTGCTCGAGCAAGATGCCGATAGCTTCTTGCAAGGCGATGCAGGCGCGGACGATGAAGTGGCAAAGATTGAAGCCCTCATTCAAACACGTAATGACGCCCGTAAAGCCAAAGACTTTGCGGCTGCCGATGCGGCGCGCGATGCGCTCACCGCGATGGGCATTGTGCTAGAAGACGGTCCTCAAGGCACCACTTGGCGTCGTAAGTAAGCCAAAGCATAGCGCCCTCGGACGACTCACCCAAAAAACGGAGCCCCAAAGCTCCGTTTTTTCTTATCCGAATCGCATGCTTTTATTGGCACTCATGTTTTACTCGCGATAGTGGCGGTGCTATTCCAATCAAAGCAGCTGTTACAGTCCGGGTGTCACCACGCGTTTGTCGGCTTCCGGCAGCTCACTACCGCAATGCTTACAAAATGACGCATCGGATTCATGACCGCTTTTTGAACAATTCGGACATTTTACTAAGTTGCGATGCAGTGACATCTGCTGGCCAATCTCAGCGGTGATTATCCCGGTAGGCACGGCAATGATCGAGTAGCCCATCAACATGGTGAATGACGCCAAGGCCTTACCCACATCGGTTTGCGGTACAATATCACCATAGCCGACCGTGGTGAGGGTGACGATCGCCCAGTAGATGGCATAGGGAATACTGGTAAAGCCGTTTTCTGGCCCTTCAATCACATACATGAGTGCGCCGAACACGGTGACTAGAATTGCCACGGAGAAAAAGAAAATCATCACCTTGCGCGACGATAGCATCATCGAACGGAGTAAGATGTTGGAGTCTTCCAAAAAGCGCATCAACCTCAGAACCCGAAAGATACGTAAAACCCTTAGCAGGCGTACGACCATTAAATAGGTGGTGCCGGGAACAAAAATCGCGATATAGGTCGGCAAAATTGCAAGTAAATCGACGACACCATAAAAGCTACGCGCGTAAGCAGAGGGACGAGGAGAGCAGTAAAGGCGCAGTATGTACTCAATGGTAAAGATGCCGGTAAAGCTCCACTCAATCCAATACAACCAGTTGGACCACTTAGCGTGAAAGCTAGCAATCGACTCCAGCATCAGTACCACCATCGAGGCGAGGATCAGTACAATCAGCGCGATATCAAATGCTTTTCCATGCGGTGTGTCAGTGCCAAAAATGGTGGTATATAAATAGCGTTGTACTCGGTTTTGCGCGTCGGCCATAAGAGGTCCTCGCTATGAATGACCGTGATATTGGGCCGAAAAAAAACCGGCACTGCAACCTTTGCTGCGTGCCGGTTATACGTAACTGTGGCTCGGATTACATTTAGCTCAGTCCGGGGAACAACGCCCGCATTCCTGAGGCAATAAACTCAATGCCTAACGAGCCTAGAATAAGGCCCATRATCCGAGTAATGACGTTGATACCCGTTTGGCCGAGAAAGCGCACTACCGCAGGACCCACACGGAACAGTCCCCAAATGCCGGCGGCAAAGATCACTAAGGTGGCAATCAGTGTCAGCGTGCTCCACGTATCCGGGTATTGAGAGCCGTAAACAATGGTGGAGCTGATCGCGCCCGGGCCAGCCAGCAAAGGCATCGCCAGCGGCACTACACCGACTTGTTCCCGACTGATCGACTCAGACTGCTCTTGCTTGTTTTGCTTACCTTCGCCGAGCTTCCCGTTCATCATGGTAAAAGCAATACTCAGCAATAGCATGCCTCCCGCCACGCGGAACGAGTCCAGCGAAATACTGAACAAATCCAACAACATTTGTCCGGCCAGCAAGGAAACAATCAAGATGACGGCGACGGCGATCGCGGCAGTATAGGCCGTGCGATTGCGTTCTTGTTCATCGAGATGGGCGGTCAAGGTGACAAAAACGGGCATGATACCAATGGGGTTAACAGCGGCAAAAAGCCCGACAAAAAACTGTACGAAGATCATGGGGTCGAAGGCTGCCATGGCGACTCTCGTGATGCGGTGAGGAAGTCCAGTTTCTCTCGGGTTAATGGTTGCGTCAGTATAGCGAGCTCAGCCCAAAAACCAACCGCTTGAGCTTGCATTTTATGCATTTACTGATTGCGTTTCTTTAAACGGATTTGTTGATGTGCTACAGGTGGGTGGCCACTGTCACGCAACTTTCTCTCAGCAAACTATACTGAGGGTCGAGTGACGTGGACATAAATAACAACTTTAGCGGCTATTTGTTGAAAATTTCATACAACACCCGCCTTTGGCACTGAGGTGTAATGTAAATTAGATGTTGCATTGGTGAAAAAATTAGACACATACTCAGTGTGCTACAAAAATAATAAACCCAGTAACAATGGGGATTAAACGCAGAGATTATTGATATTGATTTGATAACAAATGATCGAGATCAAGTTGTTGATGCTGTGAAAATTTATACTCAGTTTTGAAAGTTATTTACTAAATGCCACGCACCAAACCGCGTCGCTAACTGTCAGAAACATCGGTTAGCTGGCCACAATGCTGCGGCAAGCAATTACTAAATGATTTTCAAATATGAACCAGGAGATGACTATGCCTGTCACTAATATTGCTGAACTCAACGCCATGGTTGAGCGTGTCAAAAAGGCACAAAAAGAATTTGCCACCTACTCACAGGAGCAAGTTGACAAAATCTTCCGTGCAGCCTCGCTTGCCGCGAACAATGCGCGTATCCCTCTGGCCAAACAAGCTGTTGAAGAGTCAGGCATGGGTATCTTGGAAGACAAGGTAATCAAAAACCACTTCGCGTCTGAGTTTATCTATAATAAATACAAAGATGAGAAAACCTGCGGCATTCTAGAAGAGAATGACGAGTTCGGCACCATCACTATCGCTGAGCCTGTAGGCCTTATCTGTGGTATCGTTCCAACCACCAACCCGACCTCTACTGCGATTTTCAAATCACTGATTTCTTTGAAAACCCGTAACGGTATTATCTTCTCGCCACACCCACGTGCGAAAAACTCAACCAATGATGCGGCTAAACTTGTGCTGGAAGCAGCGGTTGCAGCAGGTGCACCGAAAGACATCATCGGCTGGATTGACCAACCTTCAGTTGAGCTTTCTAACGCATTGATGAAGCATGATGATATCAACCTGATCCTTGCGACCGGTGGTCCAGGCATGGTTAAAGCGGCTTACTCATCAGGTAAACCTGCGATTGGTGTTGGTGCGGGTAACGTGCCGGTCGTGATTGACGAAACAGCGGATATCAAACGTGCGGTTGCATCTGTCTTGATGTCGAAAACCTTCGATAACGGTGTGGTCTGTGCATCAGAGCAAGCGGTTATAGTGATGGACGAAGTGTACGACGAAGTGAAAGAACGTTTTGCTTCTCACAAAGCCTATGTCCTGAGCAAAGCTGAAGCAGACAAAGTGCGTAAAGTTATCCTGATTAACGGTAACCTGAACGCAGACATCGTTGGCCAGCCCGCCACCAAGATTGCCGATATGGCAGGTGTGAGCGTGCCGTCTGACACCAAGGTACTGATCGGCGAAGGCCTTGAAATCAGCATTGAAGAAGAATTCGCTCACGAGAAACTCTCGCCAACCTTGGGTATGTTCCGTGCGAAAAGCTTCGAGCACGCCGTGGATATGGCATGCAAAATGGTAGAAATGGGCGGTATCGGTCATACCTCTGGCCTATACACCAACCAAGATGTTAACCAAGATCGCATCAAGTACTTCGGCGACCGCCTGAAAACAGCGCGTATTCTGGTGAACATCCCAACCACTCACGGTGGTATCGGTGACCTGTACAACTTCAACGTTGCACCATCACTCACACTGGGTTGTGGCTCTTGGGGCGGTAACTCGATTTCTGAAAACGTTGGGCCTAAACACCTGATGAACAAGAAAACTGTTGCGAAGCGAGCTGAGAATATGCTGTGGCACAAACTACCAAAATCTATCTACTTCCGTCGCGGCAGCCTGCCAATCGCGCTGAGTGATTTGGAAGACAAGAAACGTGCGATGATCGTGACTGACCGCTTCTTGTTCAACAACGGTTACTCTGACGATATCGAAAAAATGCTCAAAGCGCAGGGCATGGATGTGACCACCTTCTTTGAAGTGGAAGCCGATCCTACTTTAAGCGTGGTACGCAAAGGTGCCGACGCGATGAAGAGCTTCCAGCCAGACGTGATCATTGCCCTAGGTGGTGGTTCACCAATGGATGCAGCGAAAATCATGTGGGTTATGTACGAGCACCCTGAAACTGCGTTCGAAGAGCTCGCAATGCGCTTTATGGATATCCGTAAACGTATTTATAAGTTCCCGAAAATGGGTAAAAAAGCGGAGCTGGTTTGTGTAACGACCACATCAGGTACAGGCTCAGAAGTAACGCCGTTTGCAGTTGTTACCGACGACGAAACCGGTGCCAAATACCCACTGGCTGATTACGAGCTGACACCACAGATGGCGATTGTTGATGCCAACTTGGTAATGAACATGCCGAAGTCTCTGACTGCCTTTGGTGGTTATGATGCGATTACACACGCTTTGGAAGCTTATGTGTCAGTACTGGCAAGCGAATACTCTGACGGTCAAGCGCTACAAGCACTGAAACTGCTGAACGAGTATCTACCAGCGAGCTATGCGCACGGTGCGAACGACCCAATTGCACGTGAAAAAGTACACAATGGTGCGACCATTGCCGGTATTGCGTTTGCTAACGCCTTCTTGGGTGTGTGTCACTCAATGGCGCACAAAATCGGTGCTGAGTTCCACTTACCACACGGTCTTGCTAACGCACTGCTGATTTCAAACGTGGTTCGTTTCAACGCCAATGACAACCCAACCAAACAAACTGCGTTCTCACAGTACGACCGCCCACAAGCACGTCGTCGTTATGCAGAAGTTGCGGATCACTTAGGTCTGTCTCAAGACGGTGACCGCACAGCGCAGAAGATTGAGCGTCTCCTCGCTTGGTTGGAAGAAATGAAGTTGAAACTGGATATCCCTGCGTCTATTCAAGCGGCCGGTGTCCCAGAAGCTGACTTTATTGCCAAACTTGATGAGCTTGCGGAAGAAGCGTTCGATGACCAATGTACTGGTGCGAACCCACGCTACCCACTGATCAAAGAGCTGAAAGAAGTGCTGTTGGCTTCTTACTACGGTAAGCCATATGTTGAAGGTGAAACCTTCGAAGGCACCACGGTTATCAAGAAAAAAGATGACCAACCAGCGGCAGCGCCAACCAAAGCGGGCGCAGACAAAAAAGGTGCGAAAGCAAAAGCCTAATCGCGACGCTTTCACCGAATAAAAATCCAGACCCGCCTCGGCGGGTCTTTTTTTTGTGCGTTTAATGGCTTAGCCTGGCGGGGTGAACATACGTCTCAGCATCAGGCCTGAATCGGGATCTTGAATACGGAAAGAGACGAAATGCTTCGCTGTCGGAATACGGGAAAAGTGTAACGCCGTTCCTAGGCCCTAGGATTCTAGGACCTAGATCCCTCTCATCCACTTGCCTCTAATAATCGGCCGTTAAAAGAATCGTTGGAGACGATGTATTCCGCATTGCGAATCAGCTCGTCATCCATTCCTCCGCTTGCGCGATTCATCGTACGTCCGCGAGGAACAATACCGCCAACGCGGATTTTGAGCCCAGACAATTCTTTGGCCCACCGCTGAGTGAGCCCTCCAATCATGGCATTGGCGACGGTATCTGGGGTTAAATGATGGCCGGCAACATTAATAATCACACCGGGGCGTCCACGCTGTTGCATACAAACGGCGGCGCGTTGCACGACGACGTAATAATGTGAGGTGGAATCGGCGACCGTTTGTGGTATCTCACCCAAATTTCCATTATCCAAAAGGCTAGGCAGTATATCCCCTTGCCAATGATTGATGAGCACATCAATACCACCAAACAGTGTGACGATTTGAGCAAAGGCATCATTGATGGATTGAGGCTGATAATCAGCTAAACAGATCGGCTGGATCCGGCCGGGATAATCTCGGCACTGATCGGCGCTTAGGCGTAGCGTCGGCCACTCGGTATCAAGCAGTACGACATCGGCGCCTAATGAGCAAAAATGTTCAGCCATGGCACGCCCGGATGGCGAGCCGCCTGCTGTGATGACGACCACCGCGTTATCTATCTTCATGGTCATTTCCTCAATCACATCAATCCTTTACGAAAAATCACTGTCTCTACAATATGTTACGAATTTCATTCACGAGAAAGTGACAACTTACCCCCAGCTTGTTCAGGCGTGGGAAGTTAATACTGGTACATAAATACGCGGGGTGCGCAAAAAATGTTCAAAACAAGTGGGTAAATTGGGGATCGATTGCTCGGAATATATAGAGGATCACATTTTGGAAAAGGATCGCTATTTATCGTCGGGATCGACTTGCGATCTTGGTGGTTATGCGCTCACACGCATTTTGTCTTGGCAGTGTGCGGTGGTGAGATTTTCATACAAGGTCGTCGGGTTGAGTGAGAGTCGTGCTGACTCGCGATCTGCCAATTTACGACGCTGGTGGCCAGATAAATTATGATAGACCGCCTCATCAAATCCGTGAGTGCCTTGGGGCGGGTAGTGCATGGCAGCAGGTGCGAGCTGAAAGCGCAGATGTGCACTGGCAATCCCGCCACGGTGAAAGGCGTCAGCTTGCGCACCAGCACGAACGTAATCCTCTTCATTACTGGCAGACAACGGCTGAGGTGGGGCAAGCTGAAATTGACGACGTAAAACCTCGTCATTAATGGTCTTTTCGTCAAGCGGTGTGAGTGGTGTTGACTCATTGGCATCACCAGACATCAGCGCGAGCATCAACGCAAAATCAGAGCGACGTCCTTGCGTCACTGCATGATTCAGATTGTCTCCAAACTGCACATCACTGATGATGCGTGCTTTGTCGATGGTGTGCACTGTCACTGTGGGCGCCTTACCTTAAGTATCAAACCAATGAGCCGGTTATTTTGGTTATCGGCAAGGCGCAGAGAACTTTAGCTTTTTTTCGCCGATTGAGCGTTTTAGGGCGATTTAACCTTTTAGCTGACTTTCGCTAACCGCGGCTTCAGGGGCTGAGTTTGTTGGCCGGCAAAGTGACGCATGGAAAACGCAACGCGCGCTTCGGGTAACGGTGGATAGCGACATGGCGGTAAAGACTCGATCAACCGCAGTCGGGGCAACAAGCCACAGCCATTGGCGATTTGAATCGCAAGCCCGGGGCGGGCATTTAACTCTAACACCATTGGGCCTTTGTCTTTATCAAGCACCATATCGGTGCCCATGTAACCGAGCCCAGTCATCTCCCACGCACTGGCGGCAAGGGTGAGCAATTGCTGCCAATGTGGGACCCTAAGCGTATACAAGTCTTGGTGCGTATCAGGGTGGTGAGTGATGGGGCTGTTAAATTGCACCGCTTTTAATGCATGACCGGTCGCAAGATCCAGCCCAACCCCAACCGCGCCTTGGTGCAGGTTAGCCTTACCGTCTGACGCCGAGGTTGAGAGACGCATCATCGCCATCACAGGATAGCCTTGAAACACAATCACACGAATATCAGGCACGCCTTCATAACTAAAGCCGCTAAAGCTGTCATCGAACGCGATTAGATTCTCGACCACCGCCACATCGGCTTTACCGCCGAGGGAAAACAAGCCCGCCAATGTGTTGGTAATATGGCGCTCTACATCGTCATGACTGACTTCTTTGCCGGAGGCTTTAAAATAGCGCCCTTGGTGATTTTGCGTGATCACCATGATCCCTTTACCGCCAGAGCCTTGGGCCGGTTTAATCACAAAGCCCGGCCAGTTTGCGACCATGGCGTGAATGCGTTTAACATCCGCTTGGCTATCAATTACCCCAATCAAGTCCGGCACCGTCGCGCCGGCTTGTTGTGCAATCAGTTTGGTTTTGAGCTTATCATCCACCAGTGGATACAAGCGTCTATCGTTGTAACGACCAATATAACGAATATTACGTTGGTTCATGCCCATCACGCCCGCTTCATTGAGACGGAAGGGTGACGCCAGTTTAGCGAGGAGTGTTCGCATCATCACCTCCCGAGGTGGGCGCAAGGCCGAGATTTTTTTCATTAGCAGCAAGTGGGCGGAAGCGCTTCAGCTCAGAGAGGCGATAGCCCGTGTAGTTACCCAGCATTAAGATCAGGGCCAGAATCACTAACTGCACACCAATGAAATTAAAGGTCAGATGGCGAACTAACTCATTGGTCATCGCGAGATAGACCAGCACGGCGGTGAGAAGCGAGCCGCCGCCTTGAATAACCACCTCTTTAGCGCCTTCTTCTTCCCATAGAATCGACATCCGTTCAATCGTCCATGACAAGATGATCATCGGGAAGAAGGTAATGGTTAGTCCTTCGATTAGGCCGATGTGGAACGCAATCACACTGAACACGGCGATAATCAAAATCACGGTAATAATCACCGCGGAGATCCGCGCCACCAGCAATAAGTTGAGCCGGGAGAGATAACTTCGGATCACCAAGCCCGTACCGACAATCAGTACAAAGCCAACAATGCCGGTGATTAATTGGGTTTGTACAAACGCGACCGCAATCAGTACAGGCATAAAGGTGCCAGACGTTTTTAAGCCAACAATGACCCGTAAGAACACCACAATCAGCGCGCCAATTGGGATCAGCATGATGGTTTTAAACATTGCTTGCTCTTCAATCGGCAAGCTATGAATCGAAAAGTTGAGCAGATCGTCGGCGTTCACTTTGGCGGTGGTCGCCTGCTGCGGACTGATATCCTGAGAAATGATCGAGAAGTTGACATGACTGTGCTCACCGCCTGTCACTTCCAGCAAAGGACCGCCTCGTTGGTTCCACAGGAGAACGTCGTCGCGATGGCCATTTTGTCCGGTAGTGAGATCGAATAAATGCCACTGTGTGTCTTGCCACACTTGGATCATTGGTGAGATGCTTTGGCGACGGCGACCGTCTTCTAACTTCAAACCACCTACAACGCGGGCATGGATCCCTTCTAGCGCCAATGTCTTTTGAACCGCATCTGGCTTATCAAAGGCGTTAAGCAACAATGCCGCGTTTTGGCTGTCGGTGCTGTTAAATTGTTTGATCAGTTCACGGGTCAGGGTGATGTTATCCGCCGAGCGGGCGCGAGCACGATCGAGTAAGGCGAGCGCAGCGTTTTTAGCCGCATTGTCCATTACCGGGGCCGCAACGGTGTCGTGCTCCGGTGGCGTCATGGTATAGCGAGCACTGTCATCCACCAGCATTTGGTTTTTGAAATAAAGGGTTTGTTCGCCGGTGGCGGTGCGTGTTGACCATTGCGCTTGGCGGCCGTAGTCGGTATCAAGCAAAGAAAACCCATAGCCAGATGACGAGGTGCTTTCGTCAATCAAAGTCAGGCCGGGTTGGCTATCGGGCGCGGCAAGATTCACCTTCACCGGCCCACCGGTGGCATCAAAATTGATGCGTGCTTCAATCTGCCACACTTGGCGAGTTTCATCAGCGAGCCATGGCACGCCATAAACCATATGACGGTATGCGCTTAACGCAATACCTGCCAAGACCAGAAAACCGATTAAAAAGTAAAATGGAACACGTGAAACCATAAAGGTGACCTATTTTTGGTTAGCGTCGTTACTGCTAGCATCCGGTTGCGTTTCAGGCTCGTACTTGGGATGAATATGCTCTTGGCTGACATCGACCACTGCGAGATCTTTGAAGAACTCTCGGCCCAGTAGGACGGGATATTCCATGTTGGTTCGATCAGCGAGCGTAAATTGGGTTTTTTCGTGGATACTGCCGACACGGATCCAGGCTTCTACAACTGGACGACGGTCGGTTTTATCGGTGGAAGATTGGCGAATACGCACCCAGCGTTTCACCGGCATTTCCATAAACACGGGCTCGTCATTATTTTCGCTATGGTTAACGTTAAACTTCACCCAAGTATCACCATCGCGTTCAAATTCTTGAATATCCACAGCATTCAATGAAGATGTTTCTGCGCCAGTGTCGACGCGAGCTTGGAAAGTGCTTTCTACTGCGTCAAACCATACCCATTCACGGGCACCCAATAAGACTTTGTCATCGTTGACCGGGACACGAACCACTTTCTCTTTCACCTTTACTTCCGGTTTGGCATCCGCCATGTTGGCGTACACTTTCGCTTGGGTACGCTGCATCACTTTCAGTTGGCTTTCGATCGCACTGATTTTGTCAGACAGACGAGAAAGCGCATCATCATGATTCGATAATGACGTGGATAGAGTTTGCTGTTGCTGATTGGTTTGTGCGGCAACATGGTCAATTTTGTCCAATGTTTCTTGGTGTTGGTGCTGTGAGGTGAGGGTACAACCTGACATCGTTAACAAGAGCGCACTAATCAGTGAGCAGCGAAATAACATCATAATCTCCAACCGGTGCAAAAATGGCTCAGCTGCGTTTTGGTCAAGGTGCTGAACGGTGAGCGCAAATTCTAATCGATGCGGCGAAGATGGGTAGAGGGATTCTGTCAAAAGTTAGTCAGGATTGACTGAGTGATGGTTTTATCGACGTTTTCTGTCACTTTTTTCCCGTTATCTTTTTGATCTGGATAGAAAATATGGCGTGAACGGGAAAGAAAATCGAGGCGGTTAAATAATGTTCTGCTTGCTGAACGTCAAGCCAAGGTACGCCTCTTGTCAAACCAGAGGCGCACAATCATTAATCAGGGTTACGTGCGACCAAAATGGCACGTTTAGGGGCGGGATAGCCTTCTACCGTAAGATGCGGATTGGCAGGGTCAAGGTAATCGGGCAGCGAATTATGGGTCATCCACTCGGTGCTACGTTGCTCGTCAGTGGTAGTGACACACTCATCGACAATCCGAACGTCTACGAAGCCGACCTTTTCGAGCCAGACTTTCAGTGCGCGCGCAGAGGGGAAGAAATACACATTACGCATTTGCGCATAGCGGTCAGTCGGAACCAACACCGCGTTTTCATCGCCGTCGATCACTAAGGTTTCCAACACCAGCTCGCCATCTTTACGCAATTGATCTTTAAGTTGCATCAGATGATCGAGGGGGGAGCGGCGGTGATATAACACACCCATACTAAACACAGTGTCGAATGCACGCAGCGCCGGCAGTTTTTCGATTCCCAAAGGCAAAAGGTGGGCGCGTTGGTCGTTGCCCATCAAGCGACGTATGGCATCGAACTGCATCAAGAAAAGCTCTGATGGGTCAATACCGACGGTCAGCGCAGCGCCTTCTCCCAACATACGCCACATGTGATAGCCATTACCACAGCCAACATCCAAGATGTAACGGCCTTTCAGTGGCGAAATATGAGGAAGTACACGATCCCATTTCCAGTCGGATCGCCATTCGGTATCAATATCAATGCCATGAACCTGATATGGCCCTTTGCGCCACGGATGGAAGCTGCGCAATAGGTTTTCGAGCTTTTTGCGTTCACCGGACGGCAGGCTTTGGTCATCGCCAATACGTACCGCGTCTTTCAGCTCAACCGTCTCGGGCGTGGTGGTTGGGATCTTATTAAGCACCTTAATCCACTTCGGCATATCGCCATGCGGCTGGTTTTGCCACTCCGCTAATTGGGCCGGGAGAACCTCCAGCCAGTGGCTTAGGCGATTTTTGGCAATAAGCTGATAGAAGTCAGAAAAATCAAACATGAAACTACTCGTACCGGTTGGCTTACTTGATGGCTAGCATAGAGCCGAAGTTAAAACACTGGAACCACATGGCAACACTACTAAAACCGATATCACTCAATCGGGCTTTGTGGGTGCCAATACTGTCTGGACGCATAACGTTTTCAAGGGCGCTACGCTTTTGGCTAATTTCCAGCTCGCTGTATCCATTGGCACGTTTAAAGTCATGGTGTAGGTCAATCAAAAGCTCGTTGGCGGTGTCATCATCAAAGCAGTACTTTTCCGATAAAATCAGGATGCCACCGGGATTAAGCCCTTGGTAAATTTTGCTTAACAAGGCTTGGCGGTCGTCAGGACTTAAAAATTGCAGGGTAAAATTAAGCACAACCATAGACGCATTTTGGATCTCGATATCTCGAATATCCGCTTCTTTGACCTCTACGTCAGCAGCACCACGGTATGCGTTCACATGGAGACGACAGCGTTCGACCATCGCCGACGAGTTATCTACCGCGATAATCTGGCAGCTTGCGTGTTCGATATGGCGACGCATCGATAAGGTGGCCGCGCCCAATGAACAACCCAAATCGTAGATATTGGTATTTGGCTTGGCAAAACGCTGTGCCAACATCCCAATCGCCGAAATGATATTGCTATAACCCGGTACGGATCGTTGAATCATATCCGGAAAGACTTCGGCGACGTTCGCGTCGAAGGTAAAATCACCCAGTTTTTCAATGGGCGCCGCGAAAATTTTATCCTGATTAGCCATGAGAGCCCCTACAAATCAGCCAATGCCCAGCAGTAAAAGCGGCGTATTGTAGTGAATTTTTCCCCGTCTGTCTTTATTCTGCCTTGCCATTGTCCGTAGGTGATTACAGCAACGAGAACTGCTGTGACTGTGCCGCGCGTTGCACACTCGCGAGAGGGGTTGATAATTCAAGGCGTTGGTAGAGCGCTGCGGCAAGCGCAGGAGCCTGATCATTATCTGAAGTGTGGATCATTAAATAAGGTGTTTTCCCTTCATTCATCCAGTGCTGCAATTTGGCGATCCACGGCGTAAAGAACGCGGCATTTTCATCGAGAGAGGGGTGACCGATAAAGCGCACCATGGGCGCTTCATGGGTAGCGATCGCATGAACCGGCACGCGTGGCTTTTTCTGTTGTGCGTCAATAATCGCCGGCGAGTCCGGTTTGGCGGCGAACACGGGGCGGCTGTCCATGATCACCCGATTCGCTTTCTGTTCGAGTAGTAGGCGATTCAATTGACGCTCGGCGTCGCCTTTGGCAAAAAATGCTGGGTGACGGACTTCCACGCCAACCGAAAAGTCCGCGGGTAGTTGCTGTAAGAAAGTAGCCAATGCCGGCAAGCCCTCGGGACCAAAACGGGCAGGGAGTTGGATGGTCCATTGCCCCACCTTTTCATGGAGCGGCGCCATCAGGGTGATGAAATCTTGCGTCAATGTCTGTGCATGGCGCAACTGGCACTGATGGGTAATGGTTTGCGGAAATTTAAAGGTAAACCGAAACGCATCCGGCGTGGCCGCGGCCCAATTGGCAACTGACGAGCTTGAGGGTGAGGCATAAAAGGTCGTATTGCCTTCAACCGTATTAAACACCTCCGCATAGCGCGCTAAACGATCGGCCGTTTTGGTGCCCGGAGGATAAAAGTGATGTTGCCAGCTGGGGTGGGACCACTGTGTCAGCCCAAGGCGTAGGGGCGGTACGGAAACGTGATTTAACGTCAGGGACATGGCTTGGCTTTTATCGGTCAATCGAGATGGTGATAGCCTAATCGGAAGTGCGCCAAAAAACCATTCATCGGCCAAACAGAATAAAAAAGCGCGATCGCTTTACCAAGGGAGGGGCTTTTCCTTTATAATGGCAGGTCTTTGACAGTAACGGCACCAATGGGGGCGTACCGTCAGGTACGACAGACGCTGTTACCCGAATTCCCCTCAGTATTTGGCAGGCTTGTGCCCAAGGGGGCAAGCGGAATAATCAGAATCAGATCAGGAATACTCTATGCGCACCCAATATTGTGGTCACCTGAATAAAGCCCATGTCGGGCAAGAAGTAAGTCTTTGTGGTTGGGTTAACCGTCGTCGTGATTTGGGCGGATTGATTTTTATCGATATGCGAGACCGTGAAGGGCTCGTACAGGTCGTGATCGATCCTGATATGGGTGACGTTTACGAGCAAGCGAACAAGCTACGTAACGAGTTCTGTATCCAAATTCGCGGTGAAGTGCGTGCGCGTCCAGACAGCCAAATCAACCGTGATATGGCGACCGGTGAAGTTGAAGTGGTGGCAACTGGGTTAGACATTATCAACCGCAGTGCCCCGTTACCGATCGACTTCAACCAATTCATCTCTGAAGAACAGCGTTTGAAGTACCGCTATCTTGACCTGCGTCGTCCAGAAATGAGTGACCGCATCAAATTGCGTGCGAAAGCGACCAGCTTTGTCCGTCGTTTCTTGGACAGCAATGACTTTTTGGATATCGAAACGCCGGTATTGACCAAAGCAACGCCAGAAGGCGCGCGTGACTACTTGGTTCCTAGCCGTGTGCACAAAGGCAGCTTCTATGCCTTGCCGCAATCGCCTCAGCTGTTTAAGCAGTTGTTGATGATGTCTGGCTTTGACCGTTACTACCAAATCGTGAAGTGCTTCCGTGATGAAGACTTGCGCGCTGACCGTCAGCCAGAATTTACCCAGATCGATATCGAAACCTCGTTCATGAGCGCCGAGCAAGTGCGCGAAGTGACCGAGAACATGATCCGCGAAATGTGGCAGTCGCTGCTTGACGTCGACTTGGGTGCCTTCCCAATCATGAAATATGAGGAAGCGATGCGTCGCTTTGGCTCTGACAAACCGGATCTGCGTAACCCGCTAGAAATCGTCGATGTGGCGGATCTGGTCAAAGACGTTGAATTCAAAGTCTTCTCAGGCCCGGCCAACGATGAAAAAGGCCGCGTTGCCGTCATCCGTGTACCGGGTGGTGCCAGCCTGTCTCGCAAGCAAATTGACGAATACACCAAGTTTGTGGGTATCTATGGCGCCAAAGGACTTGCATGGCTGAAAGTCAATGACCGTGACGCGGGCTTGGACGGTGTTCAGTCACCGGTAGCGAAATTCCTTAATGCGGACGTGGTTGAAGGGATCCTTTCACGTACTGAAGCACAAACCGGTGATATCATCCTGTTTGGCTCAGATAAAAAGTCGGTAGTCACCGAAGCGTTGGGCGCATTGCGCGTGAAACTTGGTCTGGATCTCGAACTGACAGACACCCAAGCATGGGCACCGCTGTGGGTGGTTGACTTCCCAATGTTTGAGGAAGACGACGAAGGTAATCTTCATGCAATGCACCACCCATTCACCGCGCCAACTGACGTGACCCCAGAAGCGCTGAAAGCGAATCCGGCAGCAGCGAACTCGAATGCTTACGACATGGTTATCAATGGCTATGAAGTGGGTGGCGGCTCGGTGCGTATCCACAACCCAGAGATGCAAGCGGCAGTATTCGAAACCCTTGGTATTGGCGAACAAGAGCAGCGCGAGAAGTTTGGCTTCTTGCTGGATGCACTGAAATTTGGTACTCCACCACACGCAGGTTTGGCGTTTGGTATGGACCGTTTGGTGATGCTGCTGTCGGGTACTGAAAACATTCGTGACGTGATTGCTTTCCCGAAAACCACGGCAGCGGCTTGTTTGATGACAGATGCGCCTAGCATTGCTAACGAAGCGGCGCTTGAAGAACTGGCGCTTAGCATTACTGCGGCGGCGGAACAAAGCGAGTAACGTCATCCAGAGACGATAAGTCCGATCACGGGCAACAGCGTTTGCCCGTTGACCCCATGACTAAGCGCGATGCCTATCTCGCGGTATGGCCTTAGCATGCGGGAATTTTCATCAACGCGCCTCCGACTGCAAAGCCAAGGCGCGTTTTTTCTTATTACTCCTTTCACGTGAGGGGAGCGCAAAAAACGGAGAGTCGATATGGCAGGTCACAGTAAGTGGTCGAACATTAAACACCGTAAAGCCGCTCAAGACGCGAAGCGCGGTAAGATTTTCACCAAACTAATCCGAGAAATTGTGGTGGCAACCAAAGAAGGTGGCCCCGAAGCAGAAACCAATCCTCGCCTGCGTGCCGCGGTGGATAAAGCGCTGTCTAACAATATGACCCGTGACACCATCAATCGTGCGATTTCGCGTGGTGCGGGCGGTGATGGCGACGACAACATGGAAACGGTGATCTACGAAGGCTACGGTCCGGCAGGGACGGCGGTGATGGTAGAATGCATGACTGACAACCGTAACCGTACCGTGTCTGGTGTGCGTCACGCATTCTCAAAATCAGGTGGTAATCTGGGTACAGATGGTTCAGTGAGCTTCTTATTCGAGAAAAAAGGCGTGATCACCTACGCTTCAGGGCTTGACGAAGATGCGGTGATGGAAGCTGCATTGGAAGGGGGAGCCGATGATGTGGTGACTTACGACGATGGCTCGATGGATGTCTACACCACGCCAAATGATTTCGGCAATGTAAAAGATGCCTTGGACAAAGCGGGTTTCGAGGCAGAGCGTGCTGAAGTCACACAAGTGCCATCGACCAAAGCGGAGCTGGATGCGGACACCGCCCCTAAGCTACTGCGTCTTATCGATATGCTAGAAGACCTTGACGATGTGCAAGAAGTCTACCATAACGGTGATATCTCCGACGAAGTGGCAGCGAGCTTAAGTTAAATGGCAATCATACTGGGCATTGACCCAGGTTCGCGGATCACCGGCTACGGCGTGATCCGCCAACAAGGCCGGCATTTGGAGTACCTTGGCAGCGGCTGTATTCGTACCGACAGTGAGGATTTACCCGGCCGGCTCAAGCAAATTTATGCGGGGGTGAGTGAAGTGATCACCCAATTTCAGCCGGATAACTTTGCGATTGAGCAAGTGTTTATGGCGCGTAATGCCGACTCCGCGCTGAAGCTGGGTCAAGCTCGCGGTAGTGCCATTGTCGCTGCCGTGAATGCAAACTTACCGGTGTCAGAATATGCGGCCCGTTTGATCAAACAAGCCGTCGTGGGGAAAGGCAGTGCGGATAAAAAGCAGGTGCAGCACATGGTCACCCATATGTTGAAACTCAATGCTACTCCACAAGCCGATGCTGCCGATGCGCTTGCCGTGGCGATTTGTCATGCGCATACCTATCACACCATGATAGCGATGGCGGGCAAAGCCAGCTCTGCGCGTCGCGGGCGGTATCGATAAAAGCGCTTTTTGTTCTTGAATACAGAGCGCTTCGCTTACGGAGTACGGAAAGAGACGAGACGCTTCGCTTCTAGAGACTAGAGGCTAGAAACTGGATAAAGCAGATCATGCTCGCACTGAGGCTATTGCTTTTTCTGTACTCTGTATTCCGTCATCGGTATTCGGGATCTTGAACACAGAGCGCTTCGCTTACAGAATACGGAAGAGCAGGAAGTAGTGCCTAGGATCCTAGGACCTAGGCCCTTTTTCTGCAGGGACAGGCACGATATGCTTTTCCGTATTCCGTATTCCGTATTCCGTATTCCGTATTCCGTATTCCGTATTCCGCCCGTCGTCAATCAGACTGGATATAGATCCAGTTATTATTTATCCTTGTCGACAAAGTAAAAAACTGAGAGCACATTGTGATAGGCCGATTACACGGAACCCTGCTAGAAAAGCAGCCCCCTGAGATTTTGATTGATGTGAATGGCGTTGGCTATGAAGTGAGTATGCCGATGAACTGTTTGTATCAATTGCCCGAAGTCGGTGAGGTGGCCACTATTTATACTCATTTCGTGGTGCGCGAGGATGCGCAGCTTTTGTTTGGCTTTAGTGGTAAACGTGAGCGTGCCTTGTTTCGAGAAGTGATTAAGGCCAATGGCGTCGGACCCAAACTGGGCTTGGCGATTTTGTCCGGCATGACGGCTCACCAGTTTGTCGATAGTGTTGAGCACAACGATGTGTCTACCTTGGTCAAAATTCCCGGTGTGGGTAAGAAAACGGCAGAGCGGCTGGTGATTGAAATGCGCGATCGGTTGAAAAACTGGGAAGCGTTTGATCTCTTTACGCCTTATACCGATGCCGCCGATGGAAGCGGCGCACCGACGCGTCAGGCGCCGACCACTGTCTCATCTGCTGCTGATGAAGCAGTGAGCGCGCTGGTGGCGTTGGGCTATAAAGCCGCGCAGGCCGAGAAAGTGGTGAAACAAATCGCAACCGACGAAATGAGCAGTGAAGACGTTATCCGACACGCACTGCGTTCAATGGTGTAATCCATGATAGAAGCTGATCGTTTAATCTCCGCGCAAGCCAATCATGATCGGGAAGAAGACGTGATTGACCGCGCGATTCGTCCCAAATTATTGGACGATTACCAAGGGCAAGATCATGTCCGTGATCAAATGGAAATCTTTATCCATGCTGCACGTAAGCGACAAGAGGCGTTGGATCACCTGTTGATTTTCGGCCCGCCGGGGCTGGGGAAAACCACTTTGGCAAACATTGTCGCCAATGAAATGGACGTTAATATTCGTACCACTTCAGGCCCTGTGTTAGAAAAAGCCGGCGATCTGGCGGCGCTTTTGACCAACCTTGAACCGCATGATGTCTTATTCATTGATGAAATTCATCGCCTAAGCCCTGTGGTTGAAGAGGTGCTTTATCCGGCGATGGAAGACTACCAATTAGATATTATGATTGGTGAAGGGCCGGCGGCGCGCTCCATCAAGATTGATTTGCCACCGTTTACCTTGGTTGGTGCGACAACACGGGCAGGCTCGTTGACTTCGCCACTACGCGATCGTTTCGGGATCACTCAACGGCTTGAATATTACAATGTGCATGACTTAACGGGAATCGTAAAACGCAGTGCTCATTGCCTCGCGCTGTCGATGGAAGACGAAGGCGCAGTAGAAGTAGCACGCCGCTCTCGCGGCACACCACGTATTGCGAACCGCCTGTTGCGCCGTGTACGAGACTATGCCGAAGTGAAAGGCAGCGGCCACATTTGCGCAGATATAGCGCAACGAGCACTGGATATGCTGGATGTGGATAGCCAAGGGTTCGATTACATGGACCGTAAGCTACTCAATGCCATCATTGAAAAGTTTGATGGTGGACCGGTTGGGTTAGATAACTTAGCGGCCGCGATTGGCGAAGAAAAAGACACCATTGAAGATGTGATTGAGCCGTATTTGATCCAACAAGGCTATTTGCAGCGCACGCCGCGAGGACGCATCGCCACCCAACGCGCTTACCTGCACTTTGGCTTTGATCTACCGCAGCCCTAAAACAGGTCAAGCAAAATAATTGATAAATCGCCCTATTGGCCGCCAACCAATGGGGTTTTTTGATCTAGATTAAGGTTATGTAGCACGTGACCCCGTATTGTGGCGACAACTGCCCGTGTCAGTCGCATCGCGTGAGTGAGAGCTAGCTTCAAAGGCTGCGCCATCATCATCGCTTTTCTTTGTGGTTAATCACATTTTTATAAATTATCGTCATTAGCATGCTGGTTTTGCAGCTTGCTCGACAAACCGATAACGACAAAGTTAACGACAACACATTGTGCGTCTAACATTAGAAATAGCTTAATTAGATTTATTTTAACTATAAAGCAACGTTAGCGTTTCAAGCGTGTAACAAGCGAGCGGTTATTGAGAAAGTGTGTGTGGCTTTCCCCGCGTCAGCAGTGGTGACAACTGCGCGCAGGGTGAGAAAGAAAAACGAACGATACCTCGTATCGGCACCGAGAAACGGTGTGAAGGAGTGACCATGATTACCGATATCGTCGATTTATCGCGGCTGCAGTTTGCGCTGACCGCGATGTATCACTTCCTGTTTGTTCCCTTAACACTCGGCATGGCATTTTTGCTGGCCATCATGGAATCCCTGTACGTGATGACCGACAAGCAAATCTACAAAGACATGACCAAGTTTTGGGGCAAATTGTTTGGTATTAACTTTGCGCTCGGTGTGGCAACAGGCCTCACCATGGAGTTTCAATTTGGTACCAACTGGGCGTACTACTCCCACTATGTAGGAGATATTTTTGGGGCCCCACTTGCCATTGAAGGACTGATGGCCTTCTTCCTTGAATCCACTTTTGTGGGCCTATTCTTCTTTGGTTGGGACCGGCTCAGTAAGCGCCAGCACCTGATGGTGACTTGGCTGGTGGCCTTAGGCTCAAACTTTTCTGCGCTTTGGATCTTGGTGGCTAACGGTTGGATGCAAAACCCAGTCGGCGCTGAGTTCAATTTTGAAACCATGCGTATGGAAATGGTTAGCTTCGCCGAGGTGGTCTTTAACCCCGTCGCCCAAGTGAAGTTTGTCCACACCGTCGCGGCTGGTTACACCACCGGCGCGATGTTCGTATTGGGCATCAGCGCTTACTATCTGCTAAAAGGGCGTGACTTGGCGTTTGCTCGCCGCTCGTTTGCGATTGCCGCGTCGTTTGGTATGGCGGCTATCTTGTCAGTGATTGTGCTGGGTGATGAGTCTGGCTATGAGCTTGGCGATGTACAAAAAGTGAAGCTGGCCGCCATTGAAGCGGAGTGGCATACCGAAGAAGCGCCGGCGGCGTTCACGGTACTCGGTTTGCCGAATCAAGAAACCATGCATACTGACTATGCGATTAAGATTCCGTATGTGATGGGCATTATCGCCACTCGCTCGCTGGATAAAGAAGTGACAGGTCTGCGTGATTTGGTGACTGAACACGAGCTGCGTATTCGTAATGGTATGGAAGCTTATGCATTACTTGAAAAATTACGTGGCGGTGAGAAAACACCAGAGAACATCGCAGCCTTCAATGAAGTGAAAGGCGATCTTGGCTATGGGCTACTGCTAAAACCCTATACCGATAAAGTTGTAGATGCGACAGAAACCCAGATCCAGCAAGCCGCGCAAGACTCAATTCCACACGTTGCGCCTTTGTTCTGGAGCTTCCGCATCATGGTGGCCTGTGGGTTTGCGATGTTGTTTATCTTCGGCATGAGTTTCTGGCAAACCACCCGTCAGCGTATTGGTGAGAAGCCATGGCTGCTAAAACTGGCGATGATCGGTATCCCGCTTCCTTGGATTGCTTGCGAAGCTGGCTGGTTTGTTGCCGAATACGGCCGTCAGCCTTGGGCGGTGGGTGAGATCTTACCTGTGCACATGGCAGCTTCAAACCTGGCTGCAGGCGATATCATTTTCTCGATGATCGCTATCTGTACCTTATACAGCTTGTTCTTGGTGGCAGAGCTTTATCTGATGTTCAAATTTGCGCGTCTAGGGCCAAGTAGCCTAAAAACAGGACGCTATCACTTTGAGCAGCAAGGCAACCGAGAAGCGGACTTTAGCCGTCAGATTGAAGCATAAGGAGAGACAGCATGTTTGATTATGAAATTTTACGGCTGATCTGGTGGGTCCTCATCGGGGTGCTACTGATTGGTTTCGCCGTAACGGACGGCTTTGATATGGGCGTCGGCGCGCTACTCACGGTGATCGGTAAAACCGACAGTGAACGTCGTGTGATGATTAACTCGGTGGCGCCGCACTGGGACGGAAACCAAGTGTGGTTGATTACCGCAGGGGGCGCGCTGTTTGCCGCTTGGCCTTTGGTCTATGCAACTTCGTTTTCGGGCTTTTATGTCGCGATGATCATCACTTTGGCGGCATTGTTCTTCCGTCCAGTTGGGTTTGACTATCGTTCTAAGATTGAAGATACCCGCTGGCGAACGCTGTGGGATTGGGGCCTTTTTGCGGGCGGATTCGTGCCACCGATTATCTTCGGGGTGGCATTTGGTAACTTGCTGCAAGGCGTGCCTTTCCAGCTAAGCGATCTGTTGATCCCAACGTACACGGGCAGCTTCTTTGCGCTGCTTAACCCGTTTGCCTTGGTGTGTGGCCTAGTGAGCTTAGGTATGATTGTGTTGCAAGGGGCGACGTGGCTGCAAATGAAAACCACAGAGGCACTGCATGAGCGTGCACGTGTTGTCGCGCAAATCAGTGCATTGGCAACCACGGTTTTGTTTGTACTCGCCGGTTTTTGGATCCAACACATCGATGGTTACGTGATTGTGGGCGAGATTGCCAAACAAGCCCAATCCAACCCATTGGTTAAAGAGGTTGCGGTACAAAGTGGTGCGTGGATGCAAAACTATCAAGCTATGCCAATCTTGTGGCTTGCGCCGTTAGCCGGTGCGCTGATGCCGCTGTTGGCACTGATCGCATCGCGCGTTGAGCGCGGTGGTTGGGCGTTCCTGTTTTCAAGCCTGACCATTGCCGGTGTGATCCTGACGGCAGGCATTGCAATGTTCCCCTTCGTGATGCCATCAAGCACCTTCCCAGGCCATAGCTTGACCTTGTGGGATGCCACCTCAAGCGAACTGACCCTGTCTATTATGACGGTGGTGGCGTGTATCTTTGTTCCCTTGATTTTGTGTTACACCCTGTGGTGTTACATCAAAATGTTTGGTCGCTTAGATACCAAGTTTATCGAAGATAACAAACACTCACTGTACTGATTAAGGAGCCTGCATATGTGGTATTTCACTTGGATTCTCGGCGTCCTGCTGGCTTGCGCGTTCGGTATTATCAATGCCCTGTGGCTTGAACATACCGAGGCGATGGATAAAGACAATGAGTGATCACACTCACGCACCGAAGGGGCGGGGTTTCCCCGGCCCTTGGCGCCTGCTCTCACTTGCCTCAGCCTTGTTCTGGGGCGGTCAAGTGATGTGGCACCCTCAAGCGCTTGCCGCACAGATGGGGGGCTTTAATGTGCTCATCGGTTTGGGATTGCTATATGCAACCTGCATTGGCGTTATTCATGCGGTGGGCTTTAGTGCCCAAGGGCGCTGGAGCCAGTGGCTAACGTGGCCGCCTTTGGGGTGGCTGGTGAGCATGATGCTGCTTTGGGTATGGCTGATGCGTTAACTAGCGTTCTACATACGTTTAAGCAAACGTGGCATCGGCGTCAAGGTGCGTAAAGTGACATCCAAATGACAAAAGCACCCAAGTGGTGCTTTTTTCTGCATTTAAGTGCCGAAAAAGCGCGAAAGTTTGGGGCATATCACTTCTCTTGGTAAGAATTGTTCAGAATCCGAGACTCGTATCGTGCGAGCATTTCTATGCGTAAACAACTTAGGTATAGTATTTGCCTATCTCTAAGCGACAATGGGTAAAGAAATGACGGGATCTGTGCCGTTTCGCTGGCCGATTCGCATTTATTACGAAGACACCGACGCGGGTGGGGTCGTTTATCACGCTAACTACCTCAAGTATTTTGAGCGCGCGCGCACTGAACTGCTGCGCGAAGCGGGTGTCAATCAACACACACTCTTTGACGACAATATCGCTTTTGTTGTTCGCCACATGGATATCGACTTTCAACGTGGGGCGCGATTAGACGATGCCCTCGAGGTTGTCACTACAGTGTCAGGCATCGGGCGAGCGACCTTGACGTTTTGTCAAACTTTGGTGAATTCTGAGCAACAAACATTGTGTGCGGCGACGGTTAAGATAGCCTGTGTCGACCCTACAGTGATGAAACCCAAATCGATTCCAACACAGATAAAATCGGAGATATTACGTGACCGCTGAACTTTCCATTCTCGACCTGTTTTTGCAAGCAAGCCTGCTTGTTAAGGGAGTGATGTTGATATTGCTGGGTATGTCAGTGGTGTCGTGGGCGATGATTATCAAACGCTCTAAAGTCATGCAGCAGGCTTTTGGCAAAGCAGAACGCTTTGAAGACCGATTTTGGTCGGGGATTGACCTTTCTCAGCTTTTCCAAGAAGTGCAAGCACGAAAAGACGCCCTGACGGGGAGTGAGAAAATCTTCTATTCAGGCTTTAAAGAATTTGCCCGTTTGCACCGCAGCAATGGCAAAGTGCCGGAGGCGGTCATGGAAGGTACTGCACGTGCCATGCGAGTATCGCTTTCTAAAGAAGTCGAGGAGCTCGAAACGCACCTGCCTTTCCTTGCGACCGTGGGCTCGATCAGCCCTTATATCGGCCTATTCGGGACTGTGTGGGGCATTATGCACGCATTTATTGCGTTGGGCGCAGTTAAACAAGCCACTCTTGCGATGGTTGCCCCAGGTATTGCTGAAGCCTTGGTAGCAACCGCCATGGGTCTGTTTGCCGCGATCCCTGCGGTGATGGCCTATAACCGACTGACTGCGAAAGTCTCCAAGCTTGAACACAATTACATGAACTTTATGGAAGAGTTTTCAAGCATCTTGCACCGTCAAGCGTTTGCGGCAACCCAGGAGTAATCCATGGCGTACCAACCGAAACGACGCAAAATGACGGCAGAAATCAATGTGGTGCCATACATTGATGTGATGCTGGTGCTGTTGATTATCTTCATGGTGACCGCTCCCTTTGTAACGCAAGGGGTGGATGTTGAGCTACCCAAGACGGCGGAAGCGAAAACCGCCGCAGAGCTGGCTAAAGAAGAGGACAGTGGCGCGTTTATCATTGTTGAAGTAGATAAGGACGGCCAACTCGGCTTGAGTGTGAATAATGGCGACATGGTTCGCGGCTTAAGTTTGCAAGATACCTTGGTGCGCGTAAAAGCCGAGCTGCAGCTTAATCCTAATTCTCCGGTCTTAGTGGGAGGTGATGGACGCGTGCCTTACTCGGAAATCATCTTAACGCTCGATGCGCTCAATCAGGCTGGTGTGTCATCGGTAGGCCTAATGACTGAACCTTATGAGTCATAGGGAAAAGCGATGAGCGAAACAAAGAAAGTCACCCATAAAAAAGACTCGTTAGCGCCTGCGCTGGCGATATCTGCCGCGCTCCACCTTGTGCTCGTGATTGTTCTTCTCGTTGGCGCGGACTTTGGAAAAACAGCCACGCCAACCCCAAAAGCGGGGAGTACGATTGATGCGACTGTGATTGATCCTGCGGTGGTCAATGCTCAAGCACAGAAGATCCGCCAACAGCGTGCCCAAGCCAAGCAAGAAGAAGCGGAGCGACTCAAGCGATTAGAGCAGCAAGCTCAGCGTCTTGAGCAGCAACGTGAACAAGAAGAGCAGCGCTTACGCGAGGTAAAACAGCAAAAGCTTGAGGCTGAGCGCCAAGCACGTGAAGAGAAAAAACGTCTTGCCGAGCAAAAAGCCCAAGCAGAAGAGCAAGCGCGCATCGCGCGTGAAAAAGCCCAACAAGCAGAGCGCGAGCGTCAGCGTAAGCTGGAAGAAAAACGTCAGGCTGAACTCGCCGCGGAGCAGGCAGAAAAAGCGCGTCAGCAAAAACTAGCGGAACAACGCAAGGCCGAAGAGGCAGCGAAAAAAGCAGAGGCGGAGCGCCAACGCAAGCTCGCAGAGCGTAAGAAAGCGGAAGAGGAAGCCCGCAAAGCCGAGCAAGCGCGCCAAGAGGCAGAGCGAAAAGCCGAAGAGGCAAAACGCCGACAGCAAGAGCAAGAGGCGGCCTTAAACGATTTGTTCTCTGGCCTTGAATCTGAGGCCAGTCAGCGGCAAAGCGCACGCGGACAATTTATCCAAGATGAAGTGGCGCGTTATGGCGCCATTTTTACCCAAATGATCCAGCAACGCCTGCTTGTTGACGACGGATTAACGGGACAAGAGTGTGTGGTAAATATGCGCCTTTCGCCAACCGGTCTGCTTTTGGATGTAAAAGAGAAAGCGGGCAATACACGCTTATGTCGCGCAACTAAAACCGCGGTGGTATCTGTATCTCAGTTTCCCATGCCAGATGATGGTGACATTATTGCAAAACTGCGTGAGATTGAGTTAACGGTTAGACCTAACTAATTGACAGGAAAAAGACATGATGGAAGTGAGCCTAGCTGGTGGCACAAACACGATGACAAAGAGGCGTAATCAGGCCGCATGGCAGCGTGCCCTAAAGCGTGGTATGGCATTGATGGCCATGCTATTTGCCTGCCTGCTTTTAGCAACGCAACCTGCGCACGCAGCACTCAAGTTGGTGATCACTGAAGGGGTAAACTCAGCCCGTCCTATTGGCGTGATCCCCTTTCAGTGGAAAGGGCAGGGTGAATTACCGGAAGATGTGTCGGGCGTGGTTGGGTCGGATTTACGCCGTAGTGGTAAGTTCAACCCATTGTCGGTTAGTGAAATGCCGCAAACCCCTTATCGCGACAGTGATGTAGACTACAACGCTTGGACTGCGTTGGGTGTGGATTCAGTACTCACTGGTACCATCACGCCAACCGCTGACGGCCGCTATCAAATTGATTACCAGTTGATTGATATCGTCCGTGGTCAACTCACCGGCGGAGAAAGTAAAGGATTGGGCGCGGACGGCCAGCTGGTCAAAACCGACGATCATTTATTGGTAAATAACCGCGCAACCGTGAAAGCCAGCGATTTACGCCGTTATGCGCATCGTATTTCAAATATTGTCTATGAAAAGCTGACTGGCGAAAAAGGCGCTTTCCTCACACGCATCGCATACGTGGTGATTGAGGAGGAAGCCGATTATCCGTATCAGCTGCGTTTGTCTGATTACGACGGATTTAACGAGCGCTTGGTGTTGCGTTCAAAGCAGCCGCTGATGTCTCCAGCATGGTCTCCAGACGGTCGCCAACTGGCCTACGTGAGCTTTGAAAATGGCCAAGCGGAAATCTTTATCATGGATATCTACACCGGTGAGCGTGAAAAGATTTCTTCGTATCCGCGCCACAATGGGTCACCGCGTTTTTCTCCAGATGGTAGCCAATTGGCACTGGTGCTTTCGAAAACCGGCAGCCTGCAGGTGTATACCTTCGATTTGAAAACGAAGAAGCTCACTCAAATTACACATGGCCGCGCGAACAGCACCGAGCCATTTTGGGATCCAGATGGTAACTCGCTCATCTACACCTCTGACCGGGGTGGCAAACCTCAGATTTATCGCGTAAATTTAGCCGACGGGACCAGCAGACGTATCACTTGGCAGGGCAACCAAAACATGGGTGGGCAACTCACGCCAGACGGTCGCTTCTTGATTATGGTGAATCAGTCAGCGTCGGGATATAACATTGCCAAGCAAGACTTAAACAGCGGGGCGGTGCAAATTCTGACCAAAACCTTGTTGGATGAGTCGCCAAGTATTGCGCCAAATGGCAGCATGGTGATTTACAGCTCGGTATATGGACGTAAAAACGTGTTGTCGCTTGTCTCAGTAGACGGTCGCTTTAAAGCGCGGCTTCCGGCAACCAACGGGCGCGTGCGTGCACCAGCCTGGTCACCTTACTTATAAGTTTTTAATTTTAAACAACGTGCGCTAACTTTCTAGAAAAGGAAAATAGAATGCAAATCAATAAAGTACTAAAAGGTCTGGCGGTGGCACTGCCGATGTTTACCTTGGCCGCTTGTAGCTCAAGCGACAGCGCAACGGGCAGCGGTGCGGGTCAATCAACTAACCAAAACGGCACCACCGTCGTTTCTCCGGTTGACGGTCAAGGCTCAATGACTGAGCAAGAAATCCGCAACCAAGAGCTACGTCAGTCGCAAACCGTTTACTTCAACTTTGACGATTCGTCAGTTCTGCCACAATACGAAGACATGCTGGATGCGCACGCGACTTACCTGCGTAACAACCCAGCGATGGAAGTTGTGGTTGAAGGCCACACCGATGAGCGCGGTACCCCTGAGTACAACATCGCGCTGGGCGAGCGTCGTGCAGAAGCGGTATCTAAGTACCTGCAAGCACTGGGCGTTCCTGCAAGCCAGATTTCAATCGTAAGCTACGGTGAAGAGAAACCATTGGTTCTTGGCCAAAGCGAAGACGCGTACGCGAAAAACCGTCGCGCAGTATTGGTTTACTAATCCTCCCTTTGGGTGATGGATAAAAGGTATGACAATGAACAGTAACTCTGTGCGAACTCTCGCGCTGGCGTTACTGGTGAGTGTGGCAGCCCCAGTGGCTGCCGCACCTGCTCCGGTGACAGAAGTAGGGTCAGGTGGCACCGCCATTGAGCGCCTAGAGCGCATGCTGCAAGCGCGTAATCAAATGCAGCTCGATATGCAGCGTCAACTTGATCAAATGGCGCAAGAATTGAGCAATTTACGCGGTAACGTTGAACGAAATAGCTACGACATTCAACAAGTGGTTGAGCGTCAACGGGACCTCTATCGAGAAATCGATGATCTGCGCACGGCGAAATCCTCAGCGCCGAAAGAAACAAAATCCACTGATGAAAACCCGTCAGTGAACTACACCAGCGATCAAACCGAGAATGCGGCGTATGAAGCGGCCGTGAATCTGATCTTAAAAGAGAAAGACTACCAAGGGGCAACCAAAGCGTTTAATGCGTTTTTGAAAAAATACCCAGAGTCTGTCTACACCGCAAATGCCCATTACTGGCTGGGCCAGCTGTTCTTCTCCAAGCGTGACTTTGAGCAGGCGAGCAAGGAATTTACTGCCGTAAGCCAGTTTAAAGATTCCAATAAACGTGCCGATGCCTTACTCAAACTGGGTTTAATTGCTCAGAAGCAAGGCAACACAGCGCAAGCCAACCAGTATTTCCAACAAGTCATTGATACTTATCCGGATTCTACCAGCGCTAAACAAGCGAAAAATGCGATGTAGGCAATAAGGTCCTAGGAGCCTAGGGCCTTAATGAATACAGAGCGCTTCGCTTACGGAATACGGGAAAAGGCGAGACGCTTCGCTTCTAGAAACTAGAAACTAGAGACTAGAAACTAGAAAGAGCGTAGAGCGGGCCCCTAGAATGTTTTCTAGCCTCTAGCCTCTAGCCTCTAGCCTCTTTCGGTACTCCGTCCTCCGTCACCTAGAACCTCCGCCCTAGGACTCCAGCCCCACTCACGTTATACTACCCGGACTGGAAGTAAGCATGAGTAATCCCATGAGCCAAGTGATTGAAACGTCGCAAAGGGTTTATCCCTTTCCGCCGAAACCTGTGGCATTGAGTGACGCTGAGAAAAAACAACATGTTGCACGCATTAAACAACTGCTAAAAGAAAAAGATGCTGTGCTGGTCGCTCACTATTACACGGACCCAGAGATCCAAGCGCTCGCCGAAGAAACAGGCGGGTGCGTCGCGGACTCATTAGAAATGGCCCGTTTTGGCAATCAACATCCAGCCAAAACCCTGATTGTGGCTGGCGTTCGCTTTATGGGCGAAACAGCCAAAATTCTGACTCCCGAAAAAACGGTATTAATGCCTACACTGGACGCGGAGTGCTCACTGGACTTGGGTTGTCCGGCGGATGAGTTCACCAAGTTTTGTGATGCGCACCCTGATCACACTGTCGTTGTCTATGCCAATACGTCTGCCGCTGTAAAGGCGCGTGCCGATTGGGTAGTGACCTCGAGTATTGCGTTAGAAATTGTCGAGCACCTAGACAGTCAAGACAAACCGATCATCTGGGGCCCCGATCGCCATCTTGGCGCTTATATTGAAAAAGAAACCGGCGCTGACATGCTGCTATGGCAGGGGGAATGTGTGGTGCACGATGAATTCTCGGCCCAAGCGCTTGAGAAAATGAAGCATCTTTATCCAGACGCGGCGATTTTGGTTCACCCGGAATCACCGGCGAGCGTGGTGAAAATGGCCGATGCGGTGGGCTCGACCAGTCAGCTGATTAAAGCGGCGCAAACCTTGCCGAACAAAAAACTGATTGTGGCCACCGACAAAGGCATTTTCTACAAAATGCAGCAAATGGTGCCGGAAAAAGAGCTCGTTGAAGCACCCACAGCCGGCGCGGGCGCGACCTGTCGAAGCTGTGCCCATTGTCCTTGGAGGGCCTAGGCTTCTAGGTCCTAGGAAAAGACGACGGATTACGGAATACAGATTACGGAAAAAGCAATAGCCTCAATGCGAGCATGAACTGCTTTATCTAGCCTCTAGAAGCGAAGCGTCTCTTTCTGTACTACGTAAGCGAAGCGTTCTGTATTCCGTATTCTAGGACCTAGGATCTTTCCTGATCTTCCGCCAGTGCCGCACCGTGATGTGTAAGGCCACATAACATGATTGGCATCGCATTATATATTTCTTCAAACTGTGCTAACTCTTCTGCGCCTTGTGCTTCCATGGTGGATAGCGCCGTTTCTGGATCATAGAGCAAGCTGATTGACAGCACGACACCGCCGAGAAGGGCATTACTTTCGGTGTTTTCCGGCATCAAGGTTTCCCAATCATCACGCGTTAAACTCCAGCCTTGGAGCAAGCCTTCGGCAAAATCACGTGTTGCTTGGTTGACGATCTCTGCATCATCAAGGGCACAACCTTCTGGCCAGTGCCATTGTTTGTCTAACAGCTGTTGGCGCTGTTCATTCCAAATATCGACAATCAGGTTCGCGTAGTCTTCAAATTGCTCGTGATTTTCAAACGGCGCTTGTTCTTCACCGCCCCAAAGTACAGGTAGCCACTCACTCGGACTAATCACATGGGGGGCAGCCGCCATGGCGGTAACGACGCCACGGGTTTGCATCTCATTCAATAGCTTGTCGCTATTGGCATGTTGGGCAAGAAATTCAGATAAAGTCATTACAAGTCTCAGCCAGCTGTTATCGTTGATGGGTGGAGTTTAACAGTTTTCGTTCTCGCTTGCGTTGTTACATCATGGAATCCCACGTCTTTCCATTCCAAATGCGCCTGCGAATAAGCGAATTAGGGTAGATGTGGTGATAAAGCAGTCATTCGCACCGATAAAGGTGCTTAACCGGTTGACCCCAAGGCGGCAACTCACTATAGTACACCCCCGTTAGCGCAGATGGCTTTAGCTTATTAGCGCTAAAACAATATGGTGAGGTGTCCGAGTGGCTGAAGGAGCACGCCTGGAAAGCGTGTATACGGCAACGTATCGAGGGTTCGAATCCCTCTCTCACCGCCATATTAAAAGAACCGCCCTCGTGGCGGTTTTTTGCTATCTATCGTTCTCTTCTTACAACCACTCGCGTAATGCTTGTGCGCAAAATACCAATATTCATTATTACCGGAACACTTACATGTCGCGGTGATGTCTTATGCGGGTTTCAAATTTGGTTACTGTTACTCATTGGTAGTGGCTTGAGTAATGGGTTTGCGTCTCGGCACTGATTATTGATCAGTGAAAAGCGCGGTACTGGCTTAGGCTGACAGTGTGATGTAATAGGACGTAGCTCCTGAATAAACTGATCCAGCTGATTATATTCCTCAACCTGCTGTAATAGCTTGGCTTGTTCTGCTGAGCTCATCGTTTTTATGGAGTAAACAATATAGCGAGCCGGACCTTCACATGGTGAATAACCCATTGGGAAATACCGGCATTGATTGAGCGTTTCTGCGTACGTTTGATGGCTCACGGCAAGAAGCGTTTCCCTTAGGCGTTTATGCTGTACTTTAGGTGGCACACTTTCACTGACTTGGTTGTTATTAATAGCGGAATTACTCGCAGACTCTGGGTCTTTGGGTGCGATTGATTGACATCCTAATAACATAAAACTCATTAATAAAGTGAGTGTAATCGNAACCTACATAATGCATGGAATAAAACATCCTGACATCACTAAGGATACACAAAATAACAGAAAATTATTTCAAATTGATATTTTTATGTTGAGTTTTTGTTTAACGTTCCGTAGTTTGATTTTTCCTTTTACATGGAAGTAAATAATAAGGAAATAAAATGCAAAGCAACGGAATGAAACGAGGGCTGCTCGCAGTACTCGTGTTATCAGCCATTTCAGGTTGTAACATACAACAGCAAGACAAACCTGTCGTCACCATAGAGCCTCAAACGCTTGAGGCAACAGAAATGAAGCAATGGGTGGGATTGCCACTGCAAATCCTCCCTCAAAACACCACGGTAGAGGCTATAAAATTCTTCGAGAAAAATACCGAAGTGACGAAGAATACTCGCGACCAATACCTCTTCTCACACGGTCTCGTGACTGCCGATCTCACTAATAAAACGGTGCTCTATGTACCAATCAATGCCACCCAAAACCGAACAATCTCTTATGAGCTGACGACGGCAGATCAAATATTACGTGGGTCTGTCACTATTAGCGGCGACTTTAAGTCCGATCCGTTATTTTCCGAACAGTGGCATCTCAATAACACCGGTCAGACCGGTTACGCCATGCAAGCGCAAACTTATCAAGCTTGGATAGATTTACGTACGGCGCAAGGAATGAGTGAAGAGGAAGCGCGTCGCCGTTATCAATACGACCCGAGCATTCTTGTCTCTGGTGAAGACATGAACGTGTTAGCGGCACATCAACAAAACATTACCGGCCAACAGGTAACGACTGTTGTGGTGGATTCGGGAATGGCGATTGCCCATGAGGATCTGGTTGATAATGTATTGCCGAATCGTTCGATTAATTTTGTGGATGACTCTAGTGACCCAACAGCGACCGGTACCGGTGGCGACCATGGCACATCCGTCGCCGGTTTAATTGCGGCAAGAGGCTGGAACGGCTTAGGTGGACGCGGGGTCGCGCCCGACGCCAATCTGATTGGTATGAATTATCTTGAAGAACAGTCCAGCGCAAGCGAAGCGGCAAGCTATGGCATGACAGGTTCAGGGATTAGTGAAAGCGAAAACATCGCCGCGTTCAACCGCAGTTATGGTATTTCAGCGCCAGCGTTTATTCCGACAGAGACGATGGATGAAACCATGTACCGTTACCCCACAAAATATCTTCGCCAAGGCTTGGGGGCGTTGAATATTAAATCGGCAGGGAATGCCTTTGAGTCGACGCAAAGCTGGGCTGAAGGTAATCAACTTTGCGATGATGCTCAAAACGGTATTGTATCTGGACAATCACGTGTTCTTAGTTGCTACGACAGCAACTGGGATCCCGCTAATGCTAGCTTTTACACTGTGACGGTGGGGGCGACGACCACGGCAGGTAAAAAATCGAGCTACTCGACGGCAGGTTCCAGTCTTTGGGTTGCTGCGCCAGGCGGTGAATACGGTACGACAGAGCCCGCCATGGTGACAACTGATCAAATGTCGTGTCAGCGTGGTTATGCCAGTCAAGCGGCGGTCGATGAATTTGAACAATCGAACGGGGCCTTTTTGGCATCGCTTGGCGTTGAGGATTTTCACGCCCGAGTCTGGCCTTTTAATACACCGGGGACCGACCTTAATCGTGACGTGAATCCATCATGTAATTACACCAATACCTTCAATGGTACCTCTTCTGCTGCGCCGAATGTGACTGGTGTGGTTGCGTTGTTAGCGCAGGCCAATCCGCAGCTTACGTGGCGACAAATCCGTTATATTCTCGCYGCAACGTCTGACAAGATTGATGTCAACGATAAGCCTATCTCACTGTTGGTAGGGGGAGAAGACAGTCAGCGTACCGTCCCCGTTCATTTGGGATGGGTCGATAACGCAGCAGGGTTCTCGTTTAATAATAAGTACGGTTTCGGGCGTGTGAATGCCGGAAAAGCGATTGAGATGGCGATCCAGAACCCGATCAAATTACCGCCATTAGTAGAAAGTGAGTGGATTGATGTGTCCCCATCCGTGCCGCTCAGCATCCCTGATGCGGATGCAAAAGGGACCAGCTTGCGCTTTACGCTTGATGAAAGCCGTCTTGAAAGCAATCTGACCATTGAAGGACTGCAATTTGGCTTTAATATTGAAAATGCCGATTTAACCGCCGTTAGCAACGGCGACCTGACTGGAAGCACAGCCGCGTCAGATATCGCAATTAAAGTGACGTCTCCGTCGGGTACCGAAGCAATCCTCGCTACGTCGCGCACGTCTTTAGGTGCCTATCAAGGATTAGGTAACAGTGACCATCCAGGATATGCGTATCATATTAGTGGACCTATGTTGGCCAATGCCTTTTTAGGCGAAACCGTATATGGCCAATGGACGGTTGATATTGTCGATACAAATCGCGCCGATTTTGGTGAGATATACAATAATCGCGTACCCAGCCAATTGACTGCGGCACAAATTCGCGTCTATGGCCACTGATCCCATTGACAGCAACCAGATTGATAGAAAGGAGTTCATCATGAAAACAGCCGTAATGATTGTTATCACTGCAATGGGAATAAGTGGTGCTGCAAACGCAAGTGACATGGGTAGCATTCAGCAACCGGCGCAATCTTCGATTGTGCAACCTATCGAGCGTAAAGCGACCACCGCGGAGCAAGCCATTGCCGAGAAGCTCGGAGAGAATGCCACCTTATCCGATTTACCTGAACTGCAAAGTTACAAAGGGGTAAACCTAAATAACCAACCGCTGCAAGCGGGGAGTACGGTTTATAACGAAGTGACTCGCAGTGTAGGGAAAGTGACAGGTAATATCACCGTTTTGCTGAGCCATGGCTCCATTTATGACTTGGCAGAAAGCCTCAAGCTCAACGTCACCTACTTTGACGAGCGTGCAAAGTTAGGGCAGCTCAGTGCTGCGGGCCAGCATGATATCCTCGCCACCTTGGATAAAGTGCGCCAGTCTCCACAAGTTGCCTCGGCGCGCCTTGATATTGCAGAGAGCCGCAATCGTCCTCAGTGACCCTCTTTGCGCCTCAATAGGAAACCAACGGGCCATGGCGGCCCGTTGGTTGTAATGAGATTGCTGGTAATACATGGATAACAAAAAGATACCATGAACACGTATGTTGATTGGCATAGTTTGTAGTATTTTACCGTTCATGATTAATTTAAGGCGCATCTGTCGTATCAGAAACGCGACTCTAAATAAATAGTGTTAGATATCTATCAGATGTAGATATGGCGAAGGCGGTCAAGTATCGCCTCGTCGTCGCGGCCTGAGACAATAATGGCAGCGTTATAACTTATGCCTCTTACTTCAATACGAATTGACCAAAAACTGACTTGTTGCGCCATACAAAGCCCTTCACCCCACATTCATTGAGATGTAAACTACCCCCCAAAATAATATCAGCAAAGTCTCAGCACTTGGGGAGCTAACCCTAGGGCGGTAGCGTGTCAAAATCCTAGCTTTTCTTTGTTGTCACTATATTGTGAGAGCTGTTTTGTCAATGGGCTGGGTGGGTTTTTTATAATGGTTAATTACTTTTTGTGATCAATGTCACGTTCATGTGTTATTCGAGCTAGAATATACCTGAATGCGCGAAATTTATTTTTTATATAAAGCAGGAATAAAATGAGATTAATAATCTCCACTGTGTCACACAACCATGGAGAAATGATTATTGATATGGGGTCGTTAGCCAAATTGGCCCGTATGGAAAATGTCATTGTGGTATGTAGAAGTAATAGCAGGGAAGCTAACTTAGAATCCTATTGTAAGGATAATAATATAGATTATATTTATAATAAAAAAAATAAAGGATTTTCAGAAAACAATAATCTTAACTATTTGTACTATGTTAGTAAGTACGAATATGATAAGGACGATTGCTTTCTTCTCTTGAATCCAGACATTCAAATTGATGAGGAATCAATTCTTAGTTTGATTGATTTTTATAAAAAATCTAATGCATCTATCATTGCGGGCAACCTATATTTAGATGAAAACTCT
>NZ_MUFN01000008.1:100827-101412 GCF_001996205.1 Salinivibrio sp. IB574
CTGCTGTTGAAGATGATAACATCAGAAAATTTCCAAGGTTAAACTCGTTCATATCGGCGTACCTTTTTAATAACAGGAAGACTGTCATTAAAAAATCCGACTTATCCGAACTAAACACTCCGGTTTGGGCCAGTGGCGCTTTGCTTGCAGTTAAGTCTAGTGTTTATAAAAGTTTAGAAGGGCTTGACGAAAGATATTACATGTATTGCGAAGATATTGACTTCTGCTATCGAGCATACAAGGCTGGCCACGTTATTCAATTTTCAGAAGATATCAAAGCAATTCACTGGAGACAGCGAGCGAGTAGAAAATTTATAAGTCGTTATTTTATCTGGCATATGTCTAGTGCGCTAAGGTTTTGCTTTACTAAAAAATCGACGAAACCTAAGAATTCGACATTACACAATTTCGAAAATATAATGTCCTCATAATATGATTTCTGATGAAAATATAGATATAGTTCTTGCTACATATAACGGTGAGAAATATATTCTTGAGCAAATTAAATCTATCCAAAATTGTCATCGGTATACTGATTTAGTAGCTCGTATTATCATTGTGGATGATGGTTCCACTGATAATACA
>NZ_MUFN01000009.1:0-92490 GCF_001996205.1 Salinivibrio sp. IB574
GTGTTATGGAGAAATTTTTTACTTTTTTTGATCACCCTTTTTTTAGCGTTATGGGTGGTCTTTTTACATTACTATCTGTTTTTGGACTTTTTTGTACCCTTTTTTATGTCATTCGAGGGTTCGTTCCTGTTTGGTATCGAATAGGTAAAGGGTTGTCTCAGAGAAAAATTGCTATATTTGCAACTGATAAGTATGAAGATTTAAAGTCAGTCATTCTAGACTCAGGATTGTTCAAGGAAAAAAATATAGTCAAGATTGACAAAGATTGTTTAAAAAAAGCTGAGAGTTATTCTTTTTATGTGGTTCATTATAGTAGCGTTGATTCGGCTGCGTTTGACGAAATTATCCAATTGAAAAAAGATAACACTGCGATGATAGTCTACGCTCCCACATGCGATGGTAAAATCAATGATAGTGATATGAATAAAATAGATTCACAAAGAAACGCAGTAGTTACAAATTTTCGAGGACGGCTACTTAACGATATCGTAGTCAGTATGATTTCGACAAGTCATCAAATTCGCTAATTAGAGCTTTAGAAATGACACCGCTAGCGTCGATTCGGCGTCGCGCCGATGATCGTTAAATCCGCTTTTCTGCGCTTTTTCATCGTCGCGTAGAAATTCTCGTGCGAGCTGATATTAAGCAGATAGAGCTCGAGTTTGTTTTCAATCCAAGCGTAGCCAAGTAACACTTCTTGCCTATCGAGCTTGAACTTGTGCACCCAAAGATAAGACAGATCGCCTTTTTTCTGGGTGCCAAGCGTGGGATCTTCAATGATTCTGTCTATCTCGTCCTCGACCACTTCACACTGCGCCTCGGACAACTTGTTCATCTGCTTTTCAAAAACACGAGAGACGAAAACATCAATCTGATTGTTTTGGGGTCCGTCGCTCATAACGTTTTACCTTACCAAGTTTAACTTCTTCAGATGCAATCAGCGCCTCTTGCACAAAGCTATAGGGTAAATCAGGGTTCTCAGTCATGATTTTCCCAATTTTTGCCCAGTACTCAATTTGCTTGGGCACGGAGCGCATTTCAGCTTCTGCATGCACTTTTACATCTGACACAAACTCATCATCTAACCGTACACTGGTTGGCATGATTCACTACCTCGTTTATAAATCTTCACTGGTTAATATGCAACAAAATGTCGCGCCTTGCAACATGTTTAGAACTGGCACATCTGCGTGACTTAAGAGGGCTCTGCTTCAACATATGTGATAAGTTGATACCCTTGTGACCCTTCTTTTTTGGCCGCTCAAAAATAAGCAATAAATACAAAGCGTTACGGAAAGCGCCTTTTAACAAGGGTAAAAGGCCATTTTTATCCTAACGGCCTGTTGTAACAGATGATTGTTAGGTTATTCTATAGTTCACTGCCGCATAGGCAGCTTAGAAAAACATGAGCCCAACCAATCCGGTGATCAAAGAGTTCACTGCCGCATAGGCAGCTTAGAAAACAAAAGCGGTCACCACGACAGCCAGCAAAATGTTCACTGCCGCATAGGCAGCTTAGAAAATCGCTTCCGGTCTGCCCGTCCCAATCGTTGTGTTCACTGCCGCATAGGCAGCTTAGAAATTAATATCACGAAGCGCGTTGATGTAGCCGTTGTTCACTGCCGCATAGGCAGCTTAGAAATGAAAGCCGAAGACGCCGCCGCCTTGCAAGCGGTTCACTGCCGCATAGGCAGCTTAGAAACATGTCTTATTAGTTAACTCGGTCATTGCTAGGTTCACTGCCGCATAGGCAGCTTAGAAATCCATCGCTACTCATAAATGACAATCCAAGCTGTTCACTGCCGCATAGGCAGCTTAGAAACTAGGAAATTTGTATGAGAATAGCATTTTTGCGTTCACTGCCGCATAGGCAGCTTAGAAAAAACGCCGCACAGGTAATCGTGGGCGTCTTGGGTTCACTGCCGCATAGGCAGCTTAGAAAGGAAAACTGGCTCGAATCGAGCGACACGCCAAGTTCACTGCCGCATAGGCAGCTTAGAAAGCGCCGTCGCTATCGGCATTCCAGAGGTATTTGTTCACTGCCGCATAGGCAGCTTAGAAAACGAACTGCAGCAACGCGCCGAGGCGAACCCAGTTCACTGCCGCATAGGCAGCTTAGAAATTTGAGCACCAAGGTTTTAGCGCGATTATCCCGTTCACTGCCGCATAGGCAGCTTAGAAATGAGTGATTTCTCGGAACCCCGCGTCCATTCGGTTCACTGCCGCATAGGCAGCTTAGAAAAAATTGCCATCAATAAACAGCTCTGGTGATGTGTTCACTGCCGCATAGGCAGCTTAGAAATTTCAGGTCGGTTATGACAGTGCTCTGAGGCCGTTCACTGCCGCATAGGCAGCTTAGAAACAGCTTTTCGCTAAACGGCTGGAGCTGTTCAGGTTCACTGCCGCATAGGCAGCTTAGAAACAAAGAATTGCGCTTCCTCGGCCGGGGCTTCCGTTCACTGCCGCATAGGCAGCTTAGAAATTCTCCATCTCATCAAGCTCTTTCTTGATTTCGTTCACTGCCGCATAGGCAGCTTAGAAAAATTCAACAACTGGACGGAGCGGTAGGTAAAAGTTCACTGCCGCATAGGCAGCTTAGAAAATTATCGGCAGTCACTGTGACTATTGCACCACGTTCACTGCCGCATAGGCAGCTTAGAAATACATCGGAGCCCGAAAGTGTTTCGACTTCGGGTTCACTGCCGCATAGGCAGCTTAGAAAAATTTGCGCTCTAGGGAATACACGTTGTCATCGTTCACTGCCGCATAGGCAGCTTAGGCACGTTATTTGTCGTAGCCGCCGACAAACTCTGACACTCTCGTACATTCTTGCGACAGCCTTTTTGTGACTTGCTGGTTATAGTCAGCCTTCTTTAACGCGTTTTATGCGACACAATGAAGTGGGTGTGGCTGTGATGAATATCAGTAAACAACATCGAATGAGCCTTGTGGAGTGGGCTGAAAGAATTTATCCGAACAGCAAAGGATGGCGTGTAGTGAGTAAAAACTGGCGTTTTTGTGCGTTGGGTTCGGCATTTCCAACCATTATGGAACGCATGATTGAGGTCTTTAACGAGCCCTATTTGGCGCCGGTATTGGCTGACTATCCAGAAGTGATCACTAAACCGCTTAAACCTTACCTCAATGTCTCACTGAGCATGCCTGAGCGGGTTGCAATGCTGCATGACCATTATCGTTTTATGGCGAATACCTTTGGCCGTCATTGCAGCACCATTTTCTCAGTCGCGGGTCTGCCTCTTGTCAGCTTTACTGCCAATAATGGCCGTCAATATGGCGTGCGCTTTTATCGTGGTGCAATTCGCGAAGGGGCACTGGGTTTGTCCTTGTATGACGTGGAGAGCAAGCAAGGCGTGTACAGCATTTCGTTCCACTTCAACCGTGAGGGGCGAGAGCTCTATATCGGTGCCTTGCAAGGTCCGAGTGATAGCGTACCTGATCGTCATCAGATCATTAAAATGTTGACGAAAACGGCGCATGGATTGCGCACCAAAGCTTTGATGTTAGAGCTGGTGTTGATGCTGGGCCGTATCATGGGTGCCGAGCGCTGCTACGCGGTGTCTAACAAAGGCCATATTTATAAAGCGATCCGTTACATCACCTCTAAGCGGAATGTGGTGACGTTTGATTATGATGAGCTTTGGCGCGAATATGATGGGATGTCATTGAGTCGGTATATGTATGCCTTACCGATGCAGCCAATACGCAAAGATGTTACCCAGCTTAGCGGCAGTAAGCGACGTTTATACACCAAGCGTTATGCCTGGTTGCATACCCTAGAGCAAGATCTACGCTTGGCGATAAACGCGTTGACGGAAACGCGTGCAGAAATGCATCAAGTTGCCTGATCAGAAAAGCAAAACAATAACATGGCCTCTTTTGAGGCCATGCTCACGTCTTCTAACTATCTTCGTGCCGAACTACATCAAACGTCGCCGAAAGAGGCGGTGTCCCAAGGCATTGAACAATGCGCCTGCCACAATCAGCCCACCACCGAGATACGTCCACATGGACGGCAGCTCTTGAAAGATCGCTATCCCAATTAAAGTAGAAAACACGATTTGCACATACGCATAGGCTGACGCTTCGCCAGCCTGTTGTGTTTGCATGGCTTTGGTGAGCCCATACTGGCCGATTTGAGTAAACACACCCACTAACACCAATAAGAATGTGAGTGGCAAACTTGGCATCACAAACTCTGGCCACATTAACACCACCGAGACCGGCAGAGCGACCATCGGGAAGTATAGGATGATCACCGAGCTGTCTTCGCTGCGGCTGAGTTTTCGTACAATCACGTAGGCCACCGAACTCCCTAAAGCCCCCAGCAATGCGATAGCGACACTAAAGGGCGGAAGTGCGCTATCGATCGATGTATTGAGGTTGGGTTGTACCATCAGATAAAGGCCGCCCAAACACAGGGCAATGGATACTAAGGTGGCGCCTTGTAATCGCTCTTTCAGCACGATAAATCCAAGTACCGCAGTAAAAACGGGGTGCATGTATTGCAATACAGTGGCTTCGGCGAGCGGTAGGGTGGTGACGGCGTAATACACGCACATAAGTGCGGCAGTCCCTAATACGCCGCGCAGCAATAGTAGCGGTTTATTATTGCCAAAGGGCGACAAGCCTTTTCGTTTGACATCGGTGTAGCTGATGATGAGCGATACTAACGCCCGTGCAGCGACAATCTCAAAAAGCGGGATACCATGTAGGCTGACATATTTAACACAGGCGGACATGACCGCGAAGCCGAACGCGGAAAGGAGCATAAAGCGGATCCCTATAGGGATCGCGGACAATGAAAAGGCAGGCATAATCACACCGGCTAAAACAACAAGGCCGCTATGATAACGTGTCTCGATCCGTTTTGCTTGAGAGAACGCACTAAGGCGCGGTTAAGCGCCGCGCGTCGATGAAAACGTTTAAGCGAACACTAAGGCCAAAGCCCTGTTAGTGCACTGAGTAAACCCTCACTGGCACCTTGCTGGCCTAAATAATCGAGTACAATCGGTACAAATTGTTGCAAGGTGGCCGCATCAATGCCGAGCGTGTCAGCCACGTTATATAAACTCTCGAGCGAACCAATGTTATCGCCAATGCCACTGTCACCCAGTAATGATGAAAGGGACGATAAATCAGGACGCAGACTTGCCAGCTCTTGCTGCTGGTTACCGGAGAGCTGATTCGCCGCCATCGCTAGCAGGGCACTTGCGCCGCCAGCCGCTTGAGTCGGGCTAACATCCACTTGCTCGGTAATCGCTTGTACAAGCGGTGATTCACTGGCTTGATCGTCCGCAAATTGGGTCGCCATTTGGGTCATCACATCCGTGGTGGTATTACCTTGACCAAACAACGCCTGACTGGAGGGAGAGATTAATATGGCAGCAAGCGTAAGTGCTGGCAGTGTCGCTTTCATAGAAGGCACCTATTATCAACCGAGAGTGATGTAGGTATAGCGGTAAATGGCGGTGAATGAAAGTCGCAGACCACTAAGACAGTGCAAGGTCGGTGTTTTTAGCTGATATGGTGCGATGTTGGATCCGCTTTTTGAGGGCAAAAAAGGCCAGCGCCCCGACGATCCCTCCAGCATGAGCGAGGTGAGCAATATCGATACCCAATGCGGCACGCATAGGCAGAGCTTGACCCGCGAGAGCATCTCCCACACATTTTACGCTAGTAATTAAGGCAATCCATTTCCCGCTAGGGGTGTGAATAGTGCTTATTCCTCCATACATAAATAATCCATACAACACCCCAGATAGACCCATATATTGCTGATAGGGGCTCCACCACATCACCAGACCAACCACACACGCAAGCCACAAGATCAGCGAAGCCAGCGTACCGGCGCTGATATGGCGATAAAACATCAGGCCGAATATGCCTAATCCCGTCATGTTGGTCAGTAAATGGAAGACGTTGTGATGAATAAAATTGCCCGTCACCACGCGCCATGCTTGGCCTGAAGCAAGTGCACTTCGTTGCCACACCCACGTCTCGGCAAGCGATGAATAATGAACACCCACACTCACTAGCGCGACGATTATCAGCAATCCAAGTGTTTGAGTTGGCGCGTGTAGGGTGATAGGTCGTTTGCGCTTCATGGTCGCCTTTTATCTCGTTACAGCTTAAATAACAACGCTTTATTACAGTCAATATGATTGAATGAGATCTCCTTCAAAGATCATTACAAATGATAATTGATCTCAATCGTATTTGCATCTATGATGCGCGCCCTGAACTTACCCCCAATTTAATGTTTTTATAACATGAAGTTAGTGAATGCGCTGTTAATCGGGCTTATGTTTGTGTCGCCATTGAGCCATAGCGATGATGAAACGAATACGTTGTCGTCATTTTCGTGGCTGCAAAATGTGACGCAACAACAGGATAAAATTCGGGCATATCTGGAACGCCAAAATCAGCATGCGCAACAGTCGTTGACTGCGAGTCAATCGATTCGTGATGAGCTATTGAGTGAATGGGAGCGTACACCGCAAACCGGTTCCGAACCTTGGTTAGCGCGCGATGGTCTCGAGTTTTTACAAACACGGGTTAATGGTGAGCGCGTGCTGCGTGTGCGCAATGCCGCCAGCGAACAAGAAGCCGTTCGCGAAAAAGAAGCTGGTAGCGAAAAAGCATCGACATTGCTCAACATTGAGGCGCGAGCGGCTGAGCATGCGTATTACCAGCTAGGGAGTTGGTCGTTAAGTCCCAATGGACAATGGCTCGCCATTGCCGAGGATATTCACGGTGAGGAAGACTACCGCATCGTGCTGATCAACCGCCAATCAGGGCAAGCCGATATTATTGCCACCGGGGCTGATGCATCTGTCATCTGGTCGCCGAATAATCAGCAGTTCTACTATGTCGGCAAAGAGGCGAAAACTGCGCGTCCCAGCCAGTTGTTCCGCCATGAAATAGGCTCTACCGGTGGCGATAGCTTGGTGTATGAAGAAGTCGATCCTGCTTGGTTGTTGTCGGTATACCGTGCTAGCCACACAGATACGGCCATTGTGCAAGTCAACAATGAATCGTCGACCGAACAGCGTGTACTCCGTCTGAATGAAGGCAGCCTGTCTGCACCGCTCAAAGCGCGTCAACCGGATGTCGAATACTATCTCGACAAGACGGATGATGCGTTATGGATGCTGAGCAACCACCAAGGAACCAAGCAGTTTTATCGCGCTGCCGTCGCGACACCGAATGATTGGCACGTCGTTTATGCTGCCGAGCCGGGCGCTGAGTTAAACACGTTTTACCTTTTCGAAGATGGCATTGTCCTCACCCAACAGTACGAGGGTGAGCAGTGGTTTATCTTACTTAATGCGGACGGTGAGCGCGTGGTTAAGCAGCCTTTGGCGGCACAAGGGCAGATCGCTTGGTTTGCGCGCGGAGGCGACTATGCTAGCAATCAATTGTTTATTCGCAGTATGTCGCTCGTACAGCCACCACGATGGGAAGCGCTGGATCTTAAATCCGGCACACGTCGTGAAGTCAGTGCCGATCATTACCCCGACTTTGATGCATCTCGTTATCACTCTGAACGCTTGTACGTCGGACCGCATCGTATTCCGGTTACGTTGGCGTACCGCAAAGATGCGCTGACCCCGTCATCGCCAGTCGTGCTGTATGGGTATGGCGCGTATGGCTTTACCATGAAGCCGTATTATATGCCGCAAACTGTCTCGCTAATGGACCGAGGCGTCATCTATGCAATTGCGCATGTGCGTGGCGGAGGCTATTACGGTGCAACATGGCACCAAGCAGGCAGCGGGATGAATAAAAAGCATGGCATCCAAGATTTTATTGATGTCGCTAAAGCGATGGGCCGTTATCAAGACGGACAGCGTGCAGTCGCGGCTGTGGGCTCAAGCGCTGGCGGTACCTTGGTTGCCGCGGCACTTAACCAAGCGCCCGCAACGTTTGCTGCCGCTAGCCTCAATGTTCCGTTTGTTGATGTTCTGGGCAGTATGGCCAACCCGGCGTTGCCGTTAACGGCACAGCAATACCAAGAATGGGGCAATCCTGCGCAGAGCGATCAGCGCGAGGTTATGCAAGGCTATGATCCTTTGCGCAACATCCAGCAAAAACCTTATCCCCCTATGCTGGTGCGTGTCGGCTGGGACGATCAGCGTGTGCCTTTTTGGGAAGGGGCGCAATACCTTTCGCATTTAGCCGCAACCAGCACCCGATCGGGCCCTTATTTGTTGTTGACAGATTTTTCCCGTGGCCACCAAGCCGATGCGCGTCATGGGCTGACGCAACAAGCGACCGACTATGCCTTTCTCTTACACCAACTGAAGCGTGTGAACTAACCGGAGTATTAAATGAAATTGTCTTCTGTCTCTGTGGCAGTGCTGACGGCACTGGCTACTGGCACCGTGCACGCCAATTCTGTCAACACCGAGGAGAATACCTCTGGTGACGCGACCAATCGCCACGTCGAGACGGTGGTCGTCACGGCCAATAAATTTGCTGAATTACCATCAGATACAGCGGGTTCGGTCGCCATTTATCGTGGCGAAGATATCCAAAAAAAAGGCGCCACCGAGCTCTATGATGCACTCACAAATGAACCGGGTGTCAGTGTGACAGGCGGAGCGGGTCGCCCTCAAAACATCACTATTCGCGGCATGTCCGGTAACCGTATCTTGATAGTGGAAGATGGCGTTCCAGTCGCGGATGGGTTCGGTGCCGCTGATTTGAATGATAAAGCAGGGCGTAATTCCTTTGATATCGCAAGCGCAAAGCAAATCCAAGTCGTGAAAGGCGCTAGCTCAACCAGTTACGGTTCAGGTGCATTAGGCGGTGCTGTGATCGTGACATCGCAGTCCGCGGACGATCTCCTCCGCAACAAGGATCTGTTCGCCGACGCGCAAGTTACCTACAGCGAGCTCAGTGATAAAGGCCGAGTCGGCAGTCGTCTCGCGCTCCGTCATGGTGATACCAGTGCGTTGCTCGATGTGAGCTACTGGGAAGGGGAAGAAACCCGTAATTACCAGCAAGATTTGTACAACCGTACTTTGGATGGTGGCAGTGCGTCGTTGCGTCTGGATCATTATGTCTCCGATCGTTGGAAGCTAAGTGCTCGAGCCAAGCTCTACCGTGAAGATGCATCGCGACAAGAAGGGACAGCATCGATTCAACCTGACGGTAAGTGGGATATCAAAACGTTTGATCAAGCCGAACAAATCGAAACCACGCAATTTTGGCTTGGCAGTGAATATCACGCCCAGCAGCCTTGGTTAGAAACATCAATGAGCAACGTCGGGTGCTGGATGATCGCCGTTTTCAAGACCAGTCAATCGGTTGGTCGGTAGACGCCAACGCTGAGCAAATCAGCGGAGATGTGGTGCATACGCTGGTTTACGGTGGTGTGTTAGAAACGGCTTACCATGAACGCCCTGTGACGAAAACGACCCTCGATTGGAACGGCGTAACGGTGAGTGATACGCAACCGTTCGCGCCAGCACGGAGTTATGCGTTAGGTGTTTATGCGCAAGATGCAATGAGTATCGGGCAGTGGCGTGTCATGCTGGGTCTACGTGCTGATGCGTACCGATTAAGCGCAGACGATCCCCAAGCCATTGGCATGGCGAGTGTGGCGGACAATAACAGTGCAGCGTTATCGCCCAGTGCTTCGGTGGCTTATCACTGGACGCCCGCGTTCAATACCTACCTCAGTTATAAGCATGGTTATCGAGCGCCTGAATACGACAAAAGCTATGGCTACTCTAACCACGCCTCTGTGCCGGTGACGCCATTTGTGGTGCTGCCCAATCCGTCGCTTGACGCGGAAACCAGCGATAGTTTTGAGCTCGGGGCCAAATATGATGACGGCAAGCTGCGCTTGTATACCGCGGCATATTACAACCGGTTTAGCCAGTTTATTGATATTGCCGATCAGGGTTTTAATGCGGAAACCGGCCTGTTTGAGAAACGCTATGAAAACCTTGATGGTGTAAAAACGTATGGCGTTGAGGCATCAGCGGCCTACGCATTTACCGATCAATGGCAAGCGAAAAGTCAGATCGGCTGGATCTCTGGCAAAGACGACAATGACGAGTATGTTCGCAACTTAGCCCCCCTCGAAGGCAGCCTGTCGCTTCACTTCGATAACCAATCGTTTAACGGTTATACCCGTTTGAACTGGGCAGATCAGATGACCCGCACGCCCATGTGTTACACCGAGTTAGGCACCCGCACTGAGTGTGCTCAGACGTCTGGCTGGGCGAGCGTTGACCTTGGCTTGGGCTATCAGCTCTCGTCTCATGCTTCTATCAATCTCAATGTCTATAACGTGTTAGACCGCGAATACATTCGTTATCAAGACGTTGCCGGTATTTCTGAGTCACAAACCCGTTTTTCGACCGAGCCCGGTCGTTACTTCACCCTCAATGCACGTTATGCATTTTAAGGAAGAACCATGAAATCAGCGATCAGTCTTGTGACGTTGGTACTTGCCAGTGCCAATGTCATGGCAGGGGAATGGGATTACCCTGCGGGCAATTATCAAGCAAGTGATGCCACTCAAGCACAGCAGTATTTGCGCACCCATTATCCGTCAGTGGGGGAGCTGTCGTTGCGCTACCAAACCAGCAGTTTGCTTGGTCGTCAGTATAACTTTGATATTTACCGTGGTGGCGAGTATCAGCCGCAGCGTACGTTGGTGTTACATACCGACAAACACGGTTTGGTGACTCGGGTGTATAAAAGCCTAACCGACACCATGATCCGACAGGGTGAGGCAGTGAAAGAGGCGGCTATTGAGATCCCGCGTCGCCTGATCGCGGATGCGCCGCCAGCGCTATCAGACGGAGAGCTAGTGACGCGCACCGTCAATGTGGTTGATCCGGATCTGCGTAGTATGGACAAACAGCCCGCCCCCGAGACGCTCTGGACAACGCTGGCGGATTATCCCCACGCGCCACGCTTCGTTATGCGTGATGTCTCTTTATTGGATGTGGACGGCACGCTCTACCTGAGTAATCCCAGAGTCCAAGCCGTTGATGCGATCGCCTTTGAAGACAAAAACCCTGAGTCTGGACAATGGCAGAAAAGTGACAGTGTCTCGTTTTTAAATCCGGACGGTGTCACACAGTTTGCGAGCCATGCTTCGCTCACAGCGTTGCCTTTTGATAGTCAAGACTTTGCACAAATGATGGCGTTTTATCATTTGGATAAGTCCCTGCAATATGTGTCCTCGTTAGGGTATTCATTATTTGATGGTCCGGTACGCTTTGATGCTCACGCCTTAAGTTCGAACAACTCGTCTTACTATGTGGGTCCTAACGCTGTGATGTTTGGGGCGTCTGGCTCGCCCGATACACTTGACGCCGATGTCGTGGTCCATGAGCTGGCCCACGGCATTCACTACCATATTTTGCCCGACTGGGCGTACGGCCACACTGGCGCCTTGGGTGAGGGATTTGCTGACTATTGGGCGGGCTCTGCCAGCTATCGTACCTTGTATCAACAAGGTGATGACTTCGAGATTGATACCGTCTTTAACTGGGATGGTTATTTCGGTTTTAAGCAAGGTACGCGCAGTTTGTGGAATCAAAAAGCGCGCTATTTTGAGAGCAGTGAATACCGCGCGCACGAAAACGTCGGTGGTGAATTAGGGGATGAGCTTTGGTCGACGCCTTTGTTCCAAACCCTCAAGCAAGCCGTCGCGCTGTATGGTGAATCCGCTTTTAAAGAAATGGATACCTTGGTGCTGGAATCGATGTTTGGGCTAGGCCGGGGCATGAAAATGCACGATCTGGCAGAAAGCATGCTCTATGTGGCTAAAACCTATTATCCATCACGCGACTATGCAGCCTTGTTGAAAGCGAACTTTGAAAAACACGGTTTGCTCAAAGCACCGTTTCGCTTTGAAACAAGCCAGCGTTATGTTGCCGATACGGCGGCGATCCACACACGCCTAACACCACAAGGGCGCACAGCCAAAATTCGTGGTGATATTCAGGTGGAGGGTGGAGCGTCCACGTCCATTAATCAATCACTCGATCAGGCTCAGTCGTTTTCTATCCCTCTACCGCTTGCGGCGCAATGCGGTCAGCCGCTGACTCTTGAGGCGCAAATTGACTATCAATTTAATGACACGCTGCAAACCCATCAATGGCAAGACAGTTTGACGGTGATTAAAGGCTTGCCCCAACTCCCCCAATCGCGCCAAACCCTGAATGCGACCTTGCCGGATGCATCGGTGGCCAGTAATGGCGCTCAAAACAATGGTTTCAAGAGTTTTAACTTCATTATTAATGATGACGCGAATGCCATTCGTGCCGATCTTGGCGTGTATGTCCATATCAACCATGCCAGCCCATCAGATTTACGCGTTGTTCTTGTCTCCCCCGCAGGCTCACGGGTGACGTTACATGCCAATACCGCCCGTCAGAGCAATGACTTAGTGCGCTATTGGACCAGCCAGCACGACGATCTTTTACAAGCCTTTGATGGCGAACCCCTAGCGGGCAGTTGGCGTCTTGAAGTGACGGACTATGCCCAAGGCAGCAGTGGTGAGCTGGTGGCATGGCAAGTGGGACGCGTGACGGGATTCGATTGCCAAGATACCGACCTTAGCACCGAGGATGCGCTCGATACCGCTAGCTCGGGAGGCGGCGCGTTGTCATGGCCACTGCTGCTGGTGGGCTTGCTTTGGGGCGGCTGGCGAGCACGAAAGGGCGAGTCCTGATAGCGCGTTATTCAATCACCTTAACACCCTTATTAAAAAGATAGATATGATGAAATTTAACTACTCTCTACTCGCCAGTGCATTGCTACTGGCAGGCTGTAATGGTTCTGGATCAGAAACGAGTGCAAGCGACTCGATCGCGCCGACCTACAGCGTCTCTGGTACCATTAGCGCCACCAATGCCACCGGTAATGAAACCGTTTGTGCGGATTTAAATGGTGACTTTGCCTGCAACGCCAACGAACCCACCACGCAAGCGGAGCAAGGGGCATTTACCCTCACCAGCGCCAATAAAGCGATCTTGTCCTCACCGATTGTCGCGCAAATCGACACCGGCGTGACCACGTTATCGTCGCAACGAATGGGAGCGCAGGCTGACGCGCCTCGCCAAGCGAATGCATTCCTTGTTGCTCCCGGCGTGCGTAAGACTACCGGCAATGAGATCAATGTGATCAGCACACTGGTCGCTAGCAACATGGCGGCAGGGGATGCCTATCAAGATGCTGTCGCTCATTTACGTGAGCAATTCGAGGCGATGGGCGTCACGACGCAAGCAGACTTGCTTACCAACGGAGCGGATAACCGTTTTGTACAGCTTGAAAATAACGTTTTATCGCTGATATCGGGGATGACGCCTACGCGGGCGAATCGCATGCTAGCGCTACTAAGCGGTGAATTGGCGCGTTACTCGGATGTTTTACTCAAAGGTGCTCCGAGCGATGCTGAGCTGAACGCGATTTTGGTTGAGTTGGATGAACGGACTCAAATGCGTCCTGTAAACGATACCGGCATTGTTAGCTATTATTCCGACAGCGGGAATGTTGCCACCGCGCCTGTCGATTACCCCGGTCAAGATGCTGACTATGGTTTTGATGCAACGGAAGGTGGGTTTAGCTTCACCAAACTGGATGACAAGGGTCAGCCTTTGCCCGATAGCGCGACCACTTGGGATTGTGTGCAAGATAATCGCAGCGGACTGGTATGGGAGAGCAAACACACGGATCCTCAATCCCCGCGATATGTGGATCGCCTTTTTGCCTATCAAGTGCCCGGGCAGTTCGAACCGTTTGACAAAGACACTGAGGCGACAGGCTGCAAAGACGCTGAGGGTATTTGCACCACGGCCCAATACCAAGCGTACCTAAATCAGCAACAGATCTGTGGCGTCGATCAATGGCGCTTACCCACTTTTATTGAACTGTATAGCCTGATTGATTTCGGCGAGACACAAACCGATAGCGATGGGCGTGTTTATGGGCTCGATACTGAGTATTTCCCTCATCAATCCTCTGCCAGTGAATACGATGCCGGTTTGCTGTGGTCTTCCACCTCTTTCTTAACCGAATATACCGCATTTGCGACGCCGGGTGCGCGCTATATCCAGCTGCCGCAAACACGAGGCAGTGATCGTGGCACGACGGTATCGCTCGAGATCTATAGCGATCAGGTCGAGTCTGACTACACCTCATGGCAACTGCCTATTCGTCTTGTCGCCCAAGGAGAAAAATAATGAACAAGCTGATCATTGCCGCCAGTATCTTCGCATCTGTAACTGCATGGGCGGGCCAAGAATGCTCGATTGATTTAACCAAAACGGCACCGAATGTCCGTTATAGCTTTGATGACAATGGCACGGTAACGGACACCTTTACCGGATTAACTTGGATGCGTTGCCCACTGGGTAAAACCTGGCAAGCCGAACAACAGGCGTGCCGTGGTGAGGGCACAGGAATGTATTGGCAAGCCGCACTTAATGAAGTGCAGGCGATCAATCAAAGCCAAGCGCATCCGCTGCATCAATTTGCCGGCCACACGCAATGGCGCATGCCCAATATTAAAGAGCTAGCCTCATTGGCTGAACATGCCTGTATGAAACCCGCGCTTAATCCAAAGGCATTTGCCGCCGGATTCCCATATTCTACCTCAGAAGAAGGCTATGGCAGTGGTGATGTACGCGCTTACGTGTGGAGCAATAGCCATGTGCAAGCGGATAATACGATTTTGATGTTTGACGTGCGCAACGCGGAGATCTTTGCTTACGGGCCGACGCAGATTGAGGGCAGTGTGCTGCTAGTGACAGACCAGTAACAAAAAATCGCCCCAGCGACATCGACTATGGCTGGGGCGAGTGAGTCGTTATTGGTGATCGATAACCGAAGTGATCAAGCCACCGCACGTACTTTTTCTAAGTGGGCGAGGTACTCATCGTAACTGCCGTTAAAGTGCGACAACTGTTGGTCTTTAATCTCAATAATGTCAGTGGCGAGCGAGGAGACGAATTCGCGATCATGGCTGACAAAAATCAAAGTACCGGGGAATTGCTCTAGCCCTTTGTTGAGCGCTTCAATCGCTTCCATATCCATGTGGTTGGTTGGCTCGTCCATCACAATCACATTAATATCTTGCATCATCAGTTTGCCGAACATCAGACGGTTTTTCTCACCACCAGAGCAGCTTTTCGCTTTTTTATTCACGTCATCCGCTGAAAACAACAAACGCCCTAAAATTCCACGCACGATCAAGTCATCATGCTTGGCCGTACGCCACTGTGACATCCACTCAAACAGGGTCAGATCGTTGTCAAACTCCGCGCTGTTATCTTGCGGGCAGTAGCCAATCGCGGCATTTTCAGACCACTTAATGGTGCCTTTCTGGTGGCTTAACTCACCCACAAGACAGCGCAGTAGGGTTGATTTTCCCACCCCGTTTTCACCAATCACAGCCAGTCGTGAGCCAGCTTCAAGCAGTAGGTGACCGTTATCGAATAACAGGCCATCTTCAAAGCCATGACCCAGCTCTTTCAATTCAACCGCTTGGCGATGGAGCTTTTTGCTTTCGGTAAATTGGATGTAAGGGTGCACACGGCTTGATGCTTTGACTTCATCAAGCTGGATCTTTTCCATGCGTTTGGCGCGTGAACTGGCTTGCTTGGCTTTAGAGGCATTAGCACCAAAGCGATTCACAAAGTCTTGCAGCTCACTCAACTCGGCTTCTTTTTTGGCGTTACTTGATAGCAATTGCTCGCGTGCCAAGCTAGATGCCGCAACAAAGTCATCATAGTTACCCGGGTACACACGCAGTTCACCGTAGTCAATATCCGCCATGTGGGTACATACGGCGTTCAAGAAGTGGCGGTCGTGCGAGATAATAATCATGGTGCACTGGCGCTGTTGCAGCTCACCCGCCAACCAGTTGATGGTGTGAATATCCAAGTTGTTGGTCGGTTCGTCCAACAGCAAAATATCAGGATTGGCAAACAGGGCTTGAGCAAGCAGCACGCGCAACTTCCACCCCGGCGCCACTTGCGCCATCAGGCCAAAGTGCAGCTCTTCGGCAATGCCGGCTTGCAAAAGAATATCGCCCGCGCGGCTTTCCGCGGTGTAACCGTCCATTTCTGCAAACTGACTTTCTAGCTCAGCCACGGCCATGCCGTCTTCTTCGCTCATTTCTGGCAGAGAATAAATACGCTCGCGCTCTTGCTTGATCTCCCAAAGCTTGCGGTCACCCATCATCACCGTATCAATCACTGAATACTGTTCGTAGGCAAATTGGTCTTGGCTCAGCTCGCCCAACGTCTGCCCTGGTGTGATAGAAACATTCCCTGCACTTGGGGTGAGGGCACCGCTCATGATTTTCATCAGGGTCGATTTGCCACAGCCATTGGCACCGATTAACCCGTAGCGGTTTCCGTTACCAAATTTGGCAGAGATATTTTCGAATAGCGGTTCAGCACCAAACTGCATGGTGATATTGGCGATTGAAATCAAAAGAGTTTCCTAGCGAATATGCTCAACGAGGGCGCGTATCATCATACTCAAAACGGGAGATGCACGGCCAAGCGAGGAGGGTGTAAAGATAAATAAGACTGAGCGCGCATTGTACAGAAATGTGATGGGATTAACAGTCTATGCTGGATGAACATTCAATAGAGGATTTCCCTACCAGCGGTCAGTGGACGCACAAGAGTGTGACTAAGCGCCAACCGTCCTACAGATTTGTATACCTATAGATGCTTTATGGTCTAAATAAGTAGACGACACTGTCAACTAAAACGAGGACAAGACTATGTGTATGGATGTGAGAGTAATGGCTCAAAACGGGCAGCGCGTGTCCGCGCGCTCTATGGAGTTTGGCGTGGATTTATTGACTCAGGTTTGGCAACGCAAAGGGAAAGGTACATGGACAGTGTCGATGCAACCTTCTACTGAAATGGGTAAAGCGGACCAAGTCGATTTAGTTGCGCCAAATAGCGAGAACCAGACAATTCAATCTTATGAGTTCATAGCATCTTGGCAGGGTCACTATGATTTTATTCATACCAATGCACTGTGTAATAGTGAAGAAATGGGCAGAAAAACCGCGAATGGATATGTCGCTTCTGATGGTATGAATACACAAGGCCTATCAATCGGATCGCTGTATTTACCGGGGATGACCTATTACTTAACTCCTGCACAAGTTAAAAAAGCACAAGTCGATGGCACCGGTAGTGCATTTGTCATTGGGTCTGCTTTTTTTCCAACATGGGTGTTATCTAGCTTTAGTTCTGTTGAGGCGTTGGTTAATTATCTCAGTGAGAATCCTGTTTATGTATTACTAAGCCAGTTGGGTATTGAAGGCGAAGACGCGGTTGCTATGACATTGCATTATGTAATCCATGATGCTGATGGACAGAGTGCCGTGATTGAGTTTTTGTATGACCGAAAAATGCATATTCATCGTTGTTATGCGGCAAGAGAGCAGTTTGATTCCATAGGTACGGATATCTGTGATCCGTATGTGGATAATTTCAAAGTGCGCAGATTCAGTCCTTGCTCGGCTTATGAAGTGTTGGTTGACCATGCGTATATTGGTGTAATGACGAATTCCTCAGACTACCTTTGGCATGTAAACTATCTATCTCAATTCAGTAATCWAACCAACAAAGTACAGCAAGCCAGCCAAGTAAATCATGCTCTTCCCATTCGCTCTTGTTGGTCGCCTGGACCATTAACTAATGTGAATGGCAGTGGGCTAATTGGTTTGCCTGCGGATCCCACGCCTCCGTCGCGTTTTGTGCAAACTTACGTCTGTCAGCAGTTGGCAAACCGACCTAAAACCGTCAAAGAGGCAATGACGCTTGCAGAGAAACTGCTAAATCGAATTGATATTCCCCGTGGGTTAGTTGTTCCTGAGGCGCTCCAAAACAATGAGCCGCTGAATAGTGATATTACCCAGTGGGCTGTTTTACGTGATCATGAAAGTCGATCTCTCTATTTCCGCTCTTATGCAAATATGACTTGGGAGAAAGCTGTTTTCTTAGATATAGACCGCGATGTGCTTCTAAAGTCGTTTAGCTTGACAGAAACAGCGTTTGAGTCCTCGCCAGTTTTAACACCGATAGGCGAACATAGGGTGGTAGCAAAACGCGTAGAGGTAGCTTGAGGTTAGCTTCCAAGGCCAGCATTGCTGGCCTTGGAGCTGCTGTGAGCTTACAAATACCGCCCTTGAATATAGTCGCGGAAATGGGTGGGGTTGAGGGTTTCGCCGGTGGTATCTTTGAGTAAATTATCGGTTGAGGTGGTGCTGGCGCGTTGCCAGATATGTTGAGACAACCAATCAAAAATCGGTGAGACATTGCCGCTGGCGATAATGCCGTCCACATCCATTTGCTGACGCATCGTTTGCATCAATTGCGCGGCATATAGTGCACCTAAGGTATAGGTCGGGAAGTAGCCAAAGCTGCCATCGGTCCAGTGGATATCTTGCATACAGCCGTTTTTATAGTTGCCAGCGGTGCTGAGGCCAAGGTATTGCTGCATGGCATGATCCCAACGATCAGGGATATGATCGACGTCCATTTTGCCACTGATAAGATCGCGCTCAATGTCGTAGCGCAACATGATGTGTGCAGGATAGGTGACTTCGTCGGCATCAACACGGATATAGCCGGGTGAGACACGTGTGAGCACGCGGTGGAAGTTGTCTACATGGAAAGCCGGGTCGTCTTGGCGGTTAAAGGCTTGTTTGGCATGCTGACAAATCAAGGTGGCGAATGCCTCACTGCGGGCAAGCTGCATTTCACAGAACAGGCTTTGGCTCTCATGCACACCCATTGATCGCGCTTTGCCAACCGGCAAGCCGGCAAGGTGTTTGGGTAGACCTTGCTCATAGCGCGCGTGCCCCGTTTCGTGGATCACGCCCATTAACGCCGAGGTAAAGTCTTGCTCGTCATAGCGGGTGGTAATGCGTACATCGGTTGGCACGCCTCCACAAAATGGATGAGTGCTGACGTCTAATCGACCATGCTCGAAGTCAAAACCCAGCAGCGCCATCATTTTCTCGCCTAAGGCTTTTTGCTGATCCTCTGCAAAGGGACCATCGGGCAACCGTGTGGTTTGCTGGCTTTGTTTATCCACTACCGCTTGAATGGTGTCTGGTAGCCATGTTTTAAGCTCGCCAAACACTTCATCGATGCGGTCAGCGGTCATGTCTGGCTCGTAAAGATCCAGCAAAGCGTCATAGGGTGAGCAGTTTTTCTGATCGGCTCGGATGTGGGCTTCTTCGCGCGCGAGTGCCACTACTTCTTTAAGGTTTTTGGCGAAGCCGTCCCAGTCGTTATTTTGACGCTGCTGTCGCCAGGCGTGTTCACATTTTGCACCAGCTAAAGATTTGGCTTTCACTAGGGTGTCAGGGAGTACACTGGCATGTTGCCACTGACGCTTCATTTCTCGGAGGCTGGCGCGTTGGGCGTCATTGAGTCGGTCTTGCTGCTCATCCAGCGCGCTAAACCAGTCATGCAGTTCATGCGTAGTGAGTTGCTGATGGGTATAGAGTGCCAATTCCGCCATAGCGTCGGCACGGGCTTGACTGCCTCCGCTGGGCATCATGGTGGCTTGATCCCAACCACAGATTGCGGCAAGGTGCTGAAAATGCGACAGACGTTTGAAGTGAGCTTCCAGCTTATCTAGTTGTTCCATAATCACTTTCCTTGTTTACAACGTTGCCGATATTTTGGCAACTTGGGTGAGAAAAGCAAGGCACATGCTGGCGTTCTGTAAGGTGAACCTGATAAGGAGTTATTTGGGGAATGTACTTGTTTGGCTATGGCAGTTTAATGAATCCTGCTTCGCGCGCGTTGACCGGAGAGTCAGGGTGGGCGTGTCCGGTAACCGTATCGGGGTTGCAACGCTATTGGAGCAATGTCAGTGAAGCATTGATCTCTCCGTTAGTGGTATTGGAAGGAGACGGCGCGTGCAATGGCGTCTTAGTAAAGATCGCGCCAGATGCTTTGCCTGACTTTGATCGCCGTGAGGCAGGGTATCGACGTCTTTCGCTAGACGCGTCTCGTATTGCACTGCCCAAAGGGATTGCGCTTGAAGGGCCCGTGTATGTGTATGTGGCAGAGGATCGTGTCGCGCCTGATGTGCATAAACCGATCGCGCAGTCGTACATAGATACGGTCATGGCAGGCTGCTTACGCTATTCGTCTGATTTTGCGGCTGAATTTTTACACACCACTCAGGGGTGGGATGCGGCGTATTGTAATGATCGGGCACAGCCGCGTTATCCACGCGTCGCCGGCGTGAGCGATGAAGATCGGGTCATGATTGATGATTTGATGAAAACCCATCTCGGCCAGCATCCCGCTGAAGCGGTATAATTAGACTTACTAGCGAGCCACGTGCAACGTTATTTTGTTTAGATTGAATAAAACAAAGCCACCGCATGAACGGTGGCTTTGTTGATTAGGGGGAGTTCACCTTGTCACCAAGGGACTTATTGTACTTCGACGTAGACAAACTCAGGTGAGGTGACTTCAACGCGACGGTTTTTCGCGCGGCCGTCCACAGTGTCATTGCTAGCAATTGGCGTGGACTCACCTTTACCCATCACGGTTAAACGCTCGGCATCGATGCCCGCATCAACGAATACATCTGCTACCGCTTGTGCGCGACGCTCAGACAGTTTTTGGTTGTAGGCCGCTGGGCCTTTGCTGTCGGTGTGACCGATAATGGTCGCGGTCGCTTCTTCGTGCTGGAGTAGGCGGTTGATCAATGGTTGTAATGAGGCAGCCGCTTGTGGAGAAAGGGTTGCTTCATCAAAGCCAAACAACTCGGTTTCGCCCGCTTCTGACAAGACGATGGTTTGTGGTTCCGCAACCATTTGTGGTTCTGGCTCCGGCTCAGCCATGACTGGCTCTTCAACCATAGGCTCAGGCATCGGCTCGCTGCTGGTGCGGCCGAAGTGGTAGGTCATACCCACGGTCACAAGGTTATTGTCAACACTTGAGAAGTAGCCGTCGTCCATATCATTAATGTGTTGGTATTCAAGACGTACGTTGATGTTATCGGTCGCTTGGTGATCCACACCGATCGCGCCCATCAGTGACACGTCATCGCGATCACCGGCGCTGCTGTTCCAGTTCCACCATGCGCCACCGACTTTACCGTATAACGCGGTATCCGGTTTGAGATGGTAGGCAAATTTAGGGGCCAGTGTTAACGCAGTAAGATCGCCCGCCGCGCTGAGCGTTGTGCCTGACTGGTCAAATGAGGTATCAAAACGGCCAAGGTAGTCATAGGTACCTTCTAGCGCAAACCAGTTATTGAAGTTATAACCGGTAACTACGCCTGCCGCTAGCTCTGAGTCGCCGCAGTTGGCGTCAGAGACACAGCTGTCTTCAAGGAATGAAGGACCTACACGGCCACCGAGGTATAGACCGCTATCTTGTTGTGCATAAGCCGCTGGTGCAACGGCTAAAAGTAGGCCTAGGCTTGTCACGACTTTTTTCATGCCACTGTCTCCTAAATAAGGATGATAAGGTATTATTGTTCGCATTAACTATGCGTTGTTATCCGGCCATTTTTGGAACGACCTTCACCCCTAGGCTAGATCTGGATAGTGGGTAACTCAATAGGAAAAAAGAGATTTAACCGAGATTTGACCCAACCTGACGCAACTGTCTTAAGTATGCGCCAGGCTTGACCGTTGTCGGACAATTCGAAGGGAGCTAGCGTGATTTTGTCTGACTAGTGAGACGTTTTCGTTCGCCTTGCCCGCCCACAGGGCGACTCACAGATACTTGACGTCCTTTTTTCATCCCTTTCTCGTAATCGTCGGTGATGGCGGCCATGGCGGCTTTTAGCTGTTGCTTGAAGGTTTCTCGATCAATGTTTTCGAACTCTTTGTCGATGTAGCTTTTGATCTTATCATCGCTGTCACGCGCATCGAGCTGAGGCAGTTTCTCCAGCGCCCCTTCTAGCCAGCCGATGGTAAAAGATTGCACACGGCGTGACACTTCTTGAGTGCTGGTGCCCGAACCGGCAAAACTGTTGCGGAATTGGCCGATATGCTCATTCATCTCGCGATACACCACATCAAAGGCGAACGCGGCGAATATCGCGCGATCGGCATCACCAATAAATTCTGCTTGCTTTAAGCCTTTGTAGTTGATCAGCACACACTCCACGCCAAATCGACCATTAATACCACGAATGATCTTCAGGATCGGTTCACTCACCGAGGTGGGCAGCAGGGTTTCAGAGCGCGTTTTCCCCATGCTGATAAAGTCGATATCGTCTTGGTCCAGGCCATGTTTTCGCATCAGGCGCTCAGCCATCTTAATCGCCTGCGCTGCCTCATTGACGTTTGCTGAGTTACTTAACTCAAGGCATTTGGCGATTTTTTTGAGCGCTTTGCTTTTCGGATCTGACATGCATACTTCCCGAGAACGAACAAACGCGTATTGTATCGCGTCCGTCAATAACAACAAAGCCGTGATGGCGGATCAGAAGGCTTATTGTTCGGCCCTGCATAAAGGGAAGGGGTTGAAAGAAATATCGCGATGACGCGGTCTATGCAGGAGTAAGTGGTTATAAGGAGCCCCATTCATGGGCATGGTCAAGCAAATGAGTCTGTCGTTGCTGGTATTAATGGTGATCACGGCCAATGGCTACCTTGTGCAGTGGGGGATGGCGGGAGGCCTGGATTCGGCGAGTTTTGCCGCGTTGTGGTTGGCCGGCGGCGCAATCATGGCATGGTTGACGGCGCGTTATCTATCGAGCAACAAAGCGGGCGTCTGTGCCAATGCAACCTATATGTATCCAGCGCCGCCAAAACGTGCTGCGTCGCGATTGCCTGATTCACTCTTTTCGCAGCCGACTGATGTTTGGCGTATGGCCGCGAGCTTGTTGCTTGCCGTCACATCCGCCTTGTTTGCATGCCGATATCTTGATTTAGGCACGCTGGCACTGATGGTGATGGCTGGCGTTCAAGGTGTGCACGGCTTGATGGCGACGGCAGAACGCAAAGGGTTGCACTGGGGCGGCATGATGCTGTTGTTTGCTGGTGTGGGGTATTTATTTGCCCCCGGTATGTACGCCCCCAGTGGTTTAGGGTTGGGCTTGGCACTTGTCGCTGGATTGGCATGGCGTGACTATTGGCAGACGCTGTCTGAACACACTGAAGCGTACCCTAAACAACTCTGCATCAGTTTTCGGTTGAGTGTCTTACTGGCAATTGCCCTGCTGATTTTCGCGTTGCCCGGTTTAACCGTGACGATATCTGGCGCCGTAGTGGCGATGATTGCTGGAGCCCTGACGGTGCTCGGGATAATTTATCCTTGGCAGTGGCTTTCTACACAGGTTTCTTTGCTGTGGAAGCACACGTTATCGGTACTGGCGGTGCTCGCCTTAGTTGGCGTAGTGTGGTTGGACGATGGTCAGATGATGAACATGCGTTTAGCCAGTGCGGCTTGTGTGGCCTTTATCGGCGTCATCTTGATGGGAGCGACGCCGCGTGAACAGGTACGCGGTTAATGTTTGGCGTGATGAGCAATAAATTAAACTGTTTATCTATACAGTGCTTTTGTCGGTTTGTTACACTCTCAGTATGATTTCTTGGGTTAGATGCTAAATAGTGGCTTTATCGACGACGTCTCAACCGTATGTTCAAAAAGGGTTCGTTATTACGCGCCAACAACGTGATCGAGGCGAATCGAGTGCCATCGTGCTGTGGCTCTCTACACCTGATGGTCCGGTTAAACTCTGTATTGAGAATCAACAAAGCGTCTTTTTTATTCCCCAAGAAGAGCAACAACGTGCACAAGCACTGCTTCCTTCTGTCGACCCGCACGCTTACTGCAAAACCGTCCCGTTGGCGACCTTTCAACATATTCCTTTGGTCGCCTGTTACTTCAGTACCGTCAAACGCGCCCAAGAAGGGCAACGTGTATTAAGTGGCGCCGCCATTCCACTCTATGAAGGGGATTTGCGTCTTGCGGATCGCTATCTAATGGAGCGCTATATTTGTGGCAGCTTGCTGTTTACCGGTAATGCGCGTCAGCGAGCAAGTTACCTCGAAGTGACCCAAGGTAAAGCAAAGGCGCAGGCGTATACGCCACAATTACGCCATGTATCACTGGATATTGAATGCTCAGAAAAAGGTCAGCTGTACTCGATTGGTTTAGACAGTGACATGGATAGCCGCGTGATTATGGTTGGGGCGCCACAACCCGACGCTCCCGCATGGATAGAATGGGTTAGCGACGAAGTCGCCTTGTTATCGGCGCTTGAGCGCTGGTTTAGCACCTATGATCCCGATGTAGTGGTGGGATGGAACGTCATTGATTTTGATTTCCGTTTGCTGGTCAAGCGTGCGCAGCGTCACCAAAAGTCACTCCGTATTGGCCGCGGCGGTGAGAGTGCCTATTGGCGAGAAGGAAATGCCAATAAGTCTGGCTTTATTAGTTTGGCGGGACGTGTGGTCATTGATGGGATTGATGCGCTGAAAACAGCGACCTATGGTTTTCGCTCTTGGGCGCTTGAGTCGGTCGCGCAAACGCTGCTTGGTGAGGGAAAGGCCATCGACGATCCGCATGATCGTATGGCGTCCATCAATCGCATGTTTCATCACGATAAAGTCGCGCTCGCCACCTATAACTTGCAAGACTGCCGATTGGTTAATCGCATCTTTGCCCATACGCATTTGCTTGATTTTATGATTGAGCGCTCGCGTCTCACCGGTGTCGAGCTAGATCGGGTTGGAGGCTCTGTTGCTGCGTTTACCAACTTGTATCTCCCGCGCTTACATCGCTCGGGGTATGTGGCGCCTAATTTGGCCAGCGACGGTTGGATTGCAAGCCCTGGCGGCTATGTAATGGACTCTAAACCCGGCCTTTATCACTCGGTGTTGGTGTTGGATTTTAAGTCGCTGTACCCGTCTATTATTCGTACGTTTTTGATTGATCCGCTAGGGCTGGTTGAAGGCTTAAAGTCACAACAAACAGGCGAGGAGCACGATATTGTGCCCGGCTTTCGCGGTGGTGTGTTTCACCGAGAAAAGCATTACTTGCCGGCATTGATTGATGATTTATGGCAAGCGCGCGATCGCGCTAAAAAGGCGGGAGAAAAAGCCTTCTCACAAGCTATAAAAATCATCATGAACTCGTTTTATGGGGTGCTAGGATCGTCAGGGTGTCGTTTCTTTGATCACCGACTAGCGTCGTCGATTACGATGCGGGGGCATGAGATTATGAAAACCACTCGTGAACTGATTGAGGCACAAGGCTATGCGGTGATCTATGGCGATACCGATTCTACCTTTGTGTCCTTGGGCGGTGATAAGGCGAGTGAGGACGCTGATGCTATTGGTCAATCGCTGGTTGATCACGTTAATAGCTGGTGGCGTCAGCACCTACAAGACACTTATGCTCTTGAATCGGCGCTAGAGATTGAGTATGAAACCCATTACCAGCGTTTTTTGATGCCCACCATTCGTGGCCAAGAGACCGGTAGTAAAAAGCGATATGCGGGTCGCGTTGTGAACAGGGAATCGGGTCACGCTGAGATTGTGTTTAAAGGTTTGGAAACGGTGAGAACCGATTGGACACCGCTTGCACAGCAATTTCAGCAACAGCTCTATCAACGCGTCTTCGATGGCGAAGAGGTGGACGAGTTTATTCGTGAGCTGGTGACCAGCACCAGCAAAGGCGAGCACGATGAACGCTTAGTGTACCGTAAGCGGCTTCGTCGTCCGTTATCGGAATACCAAAAGAATGTGCCTCCCCATGTGCGCGCGGCACGCTTAGCTGATAGCGAAAATCATCAGCGTGGACGCGCTCAGCAGTATCAACGCGGTGGCTGGATTGAATACGTGATTACCGTTAATGGCCCCGAACCCCTTGCTTACCGGCGTAGCCCGATTGATTATCAGCATTATATTGATAAGCAGCTTAAGCCCGTTGCCGATGGTATTTTGCCGTTTATTGGTAAAGAGTTTGATACCTTAGCCTTGCCACAATTAGGCTTGTTTTAACCAAACTTGCATTTCTGCCCTGTGCCCGCTTGAATGAATAGACGAGCAGGGAGGTAGACGTGGAACAACTGGATTTCTTCGAGGTGCCAAGTCCATGCAAAGGCATCTGCGAAGTGAATAATAAAGGCTATTGCAAGGGGTGTTTTCGCAGTCGCGAAGAACGCTTTCATTGGTTTGAATTAACCAATGAACAAAAACGTAATGTTGTTCGCCTCTGCCATCAGCGTTATGAGCGCATCATGCGTGCCAAGCGCAAACAGATGCGTGATGCTGCCTTAAATACCCAACCGATCCCGCAACAACCCTCATTGTTTGATGATGAGGACCCCACCCAGTAAGCATTGGGCTCATCGTTCTCTTTCTGGCTTTGATTATTTCACTGGTCATAAGTGGCGCCATTACCGAGTGTTTCTAAACTTAGGTAAGGAGGGCGATGGCATGCGCAGTCAAACTTGTTCATTTAAAAGCAGCAAAGGCTGGTGTTGCGATCAGCCAGCCGGACAGTCCGGGCTATGCTATTGGCATGATCCGGACATTGATAAATGCGGTCATGACGTAAAAGCCGACGTGGAAAAATGGGCGGCATCAGGAAAACCGCTTGATGGCTTTCAACTTGCGCGAACTGACCTGACTGACATTGACTTGGTAAACCGAGGAAGTCGTGAAGGCTACTCGTGCCAAGGCGCGGATTTTTATCGGGCAAACATGGCTGAAGCGCATTGCTTTGGATTGGATTTACGCGGCGCCTCATTAATGAAAGCCAACTTGCTACGCGCGAATTTAAACTGTGCACGGCTAGATGGCAGCAATTTGTTAGGCGCTGATCTGGCTCGTGCAGGCCTTGAGAATGTGGACTGGGGAAAAGAGCTTAAGCAAGAACGACTGGCCTACAAAGAGCGTGATCCGGCAAGGCGAAAATCGTTATTTCAAGAGGCCGAAGAAGTCTGCCGAAACGTGCGCAAGCAATGCGAAAAGCAGGGGTTATTTGAAGTCGCTGGGTATTTTTTTAAAAAAGAGATGCGGTTTCGGCGCTACCAAATGCCTAAGTTGAGTTTTCGACGTTGGCTTTCCAAGATTGTTGATCTCTTTTGCGGTTATGGTGAAGATCCGCTGCGCGTGGTGGTCTTTTCGGTTCTGGTGATAGTGTCGTGTGCACTCGCGTATTTTGCCCTTGGCACCACACAAAGCAATCCTATCTATCCGGATGTCACTGGTTGGCAGCGATACTTTTATGAATTGTTGAACGCCGTATATTTTAGTGTTGTCACCTTTACCACCCTCGGCTACGGTGATATATCGCCTCACGGCGTGGCGCGTTTTATTGCCGCCTTTGAAGCGTTTCTTGGCAGCTTTACGATGGCGTTATTTGTTGTCGTATTTGTCAAAAAGATGACGAGATAAAAGCGCGCCTCGGTGAAGCGCGCTTAGTCACTTTATAGAAGCCCACTGATCGACTGCACTAAGCCTTGCTTCAACACAGGCTCAGCCTCAGCAAACTCTAGGTTAACTTTATTGGCAGTGGAAAGAACACGTGTTTGATATCGTTTCCATTGTGTTTCTTGGGTTGATGTTACGACCTTCTTACTGTTCGTGCCTTGCGCAAGTTGAGAATCAAGCGCTTCAGTTACTACGACACCTGCAGAGGCGCGCTCTGAGATTTGTAGGTCGGTAATCATTGAATAATAAACGTCCTCAACCAACGCATCAGCAACCAAGCCAATGGCCGCACCTGCGAGAGATGTTGCACCTCGGCCTGAACCGCCGCCAAATTGAGCACCAACAAGGGCGCCACCAACGGCGCTTCCAAAGCCCTGAGATAGGAAGTTTTCGCTATCACGCAGATCTGATTTACCGACTTGCAGAATATTCGCTTGGATCATGTAGTGAGCTTTATCTGGATTGTCGAGGACTTTATATCCGCGGCTTTCAATATTCGCTTTAATATCAGACTTAATATCGAGATTAGGCTTATCGGAAGTGTTGCGAATTTGTAAGAACACGGTGCGTTTTGAAGGAGCCACTGGGTCTAAAAAGACGGTGTTACTCATTTTGGTTTGCACATCAAGGTTACGTTTTTTAACGAGAGTATTGGTGGCTGAGCAGCCCGTTAACATTAACGCCAAGGACATAAATGCAACAACAAAAATGCTTTTTTTCATGGTGGGATATAACATGTGTATTAAAAGGGAGGCTAAGTTAATCAACTTAATAGTCAAATTGGAATGCTGTTATCACGTTCATTCTCCCTTTTTTGATCTAGGTCTCCATTTATGACATTTTCATGACATGTAAACCTTACTTTTGCGCTAGGTCATGAATGCTCAGGATAAAAAAAGACGCCCGTGGGCGCCTTTTATCACATCATTATTCGCTGAGGAATTAGATGCGGATGAAGTCCATGTGTTCAACTTTTGGCTTGAACGGGTGACGTTGGATGTCTTGTGGCTTCACTTTAACTTCTTGGCCATCGATAACCAGGATGATGCCTTCGTAGAACTCAGGCTTGTCCATTTGGTTAACAACAACTGGGTGGTCAAGTGCGATAGATACAGGCTCTTGGTTACCACCGTAAACGATAGCAGGGAATTTCTTCTGATGACGCAGGCGGCGGCTCGCACCTTTACCTTTCTCTGCGCGTACTTCAGCTTCGAATTTCATCATAATTAATAACTCTCTTTAGAGTGAAAATACAGTACTGAGCGTAGCGACCTAACTCAGTACCCAAAAACGAGCGCGGATATTAGCACTGCTTGGAGGGTAAAACAAGCCATAACGCGCAGGATGGCGCAATCGCGTGCGTTAGAGGTCGGCATCGGCGAATTGTTGGCCGCCACTTTGGGCAAGCAATGCATCAAGGCGAGCTTGCGAGAGAAAGTCATCAACATCAAAAATCTTTTGGCGTAAGTGCCAAAAACGCCCTTGTTTGCGCGCGACGATAAAGTCCGGTGCCCCCACACAAGCCATCACCAGTGCATCTTTGAGTTTAAGTGCTTCACGGAGCTTTTTGTCCGGATCGACCAATGGCTTGTCACACTGATGACAGCGCCGCGCGGCGATATCGTTATCAGCACCGCATTCATCGCAGAATTTGGCGCGAAAACGGTAACCACATATTTCGCGTTCGCCGTCGTCGTCGTCCAAGTACCCTTGGCATTGACGACCATAATGCTCAATCAAAAAACCATTGTCGTCGAGTTTCCCCCAGAAGCTGTTATTAAATCCACAGGCAGGGCAAGGAACGGTAACGAGTTCACTGTCGCTATCTGGCTTTGGCATGCCGATTTCGGGTTGATACAAGTCGTAGACGTTGCCGGCATAATCGAGGATTAAACAGTCTTTTTTCCCAGGAGAAAGGCGCAAGCCACGGCCAGCAATTTGTTGATACAAACTGACTGATTCGGTTGGACGTAAAATGGCAATTAAATCGACGTGAGGGGCATCAAACCCCGTGGTTAGAACAGAAACATTGACCAAGTATTTGAGCTGCTTTTGCTTAAAGGCTTGGATCAGCGCATCGCGTTCAGGACCGGGGGTATCACCAATAATCAAGGCGGATTCTTGTGGAGGCAGTAGCGCGAGCACTTCCTTCGCGTGATTGACGGTCGCGGCAAAAATCATGACGCCCTGACGCTGCTTAGCATAGGACATTACCTGCTCAATGATTTGCGGCGTTGCGCGTGGTGCATTGGCCACGACCTTTTCTAAATCGGCTTCACGGTAGTAACCGTTGGCGGTGCGAGAGACTTGCGAAAAGTCGTAACTGAGTAAGGGAGCATCCAGCACATGGGCGGGGGTTAAAAATCCTTCATCGAGCAAATGGCTAATTGGCAGCTCGAAGACGCAGTCACGAAAAAAACGCGCTTCGGTGGTGCGGACTTTTCCACTGGTGTGATACTGATAAATCCAGCCTTGACCCAGCCGATAGGGGGTCGCAGTGAGTCCCAATACTTTTAATCCGGCATTCACGCTTTGTAAATGGCTAATGACGCGGCGGTAGCTACTATCTTGATTGTCAGGTACGCGGTGGCACTCGTCGATAACCAGCAGCGAAAACTGATCTGCGAATGCTTCCAAGTTGCGTACCACCGATTGTACTGAGGCAAACACCACTTTTTCGTGTGATTCTTTTCGTCCCAGCCCTGCGGAGAAGATGCCTCCGGTTAGCCCATATCCTTCATATTTAGCATGATTCTGTTCGACGAGCTCTTTTACATGGGCGAGTACGAGAACGCGTCCTTTCGCGATGCGAGCGAGCTCTGCAATCACCAAGCTTTTGCCTGCGCCTGTGGGGAGTACGGCGACGGCAGGCGTGCTGTGACGACGAAAATAATGAAGCACACCTTTGACGGCGTCAGACTGATAAGGACGAAGGGTATACATAATAATCAGTAGTCAGGGTTATTCTCAGTGTATTGGGGTTAACCACCAAAAACGTTGGCGGTTCGCGGTGATTGGCGATGAATTTGTTCCACAAAAAACGGCCCTTTTAAGTAAGGCCGTTTAATTTTACTGACTTATGGGGCGAGGTACAGGACTTTACAGGCGCTTTGACATAATGCAGTGCTGACGGCGAGGTTGGTAATCAAATTGCTCATAAAACAAGCGGGCACCTTTGTTACCAATGTTGACCTCGAGGATCACCGCGACACAGTCATGCTGCTTGGCGGTCGCTTCGACCAAGGGGATCACTTGAGAGCCCACACCTTGGCGCCGCCAGTTTTGTGCGATAAAAAACTGATCAATCACGCCCACGCTGCCACCATTTTCAACGCTAAAGCTGTACACCAAGACCAAGTAGCCAATGGTCTCGCACTCGCCATTATGCTCAACATCAATCAGAAATACAGCCCCACGCTCTGGTTGTGAGAGTAGCGTTTTAAACGCTATTTCTACAGGTTCGCGTTCGAAGGGAAGCGCTTCATGCTCGTGCTGCGCGCGCGACATGGCGATTAGCGTTTCAAAAGCATTAGCGTCCGGCTGGCGAAGAGAAACAATCATAGTGTTACCTTATTTATCACTGATTAGTCGAGAGACGTCAGTATCATACCCAGTCATTAGTTAGGCTCAATCGCCACAACGTGTTGCATTGGCACGATGTGACGGACTCGTCGTCTCAACAAAAAGCCTGCGTGAGGCCTTGCATCTAATTTGTGGATTGGCGATAGCATGAGACAAGTTTATGTCACGGCCGTTCAGTATGCAGGTCAATCCATTGAAACTTGATCTGTGTCTTACTGCCTATGTGACGTATAATCGCCGCAAATACAGGTGTAACGAGCAGTCACATGCGATTAGATAAGTTTTTATGTGAGACCTTAGGGGTGACGCGAAAGCAAGCCGCACGCGTTCTGAAAAGTGAAGCGATTACGGTCAACGGTGAGGTGATCAAATCTGGCGCCGTTAAAATCAGCGATGATGCTGAGGTTGAGTTTGAAGGCCAGCGACTGATGCTGTCCGGGCCGCGTTACTTTATGATGCACAAACCTGCGGGTGTGGTGTGTTCCCATGAAGATGCGTTCAACCCCACGGTGTTTGTGCTTTTAGAGGAAGTGAATGCGGAGAAACTGCATATCGCTGGCCGATTAGACGCTGATACAACAGGCTTGCTGTTATTAACCGACGATGGACAGTGGTCACACCGCATTACTTCACCTAAGCATAAATGCGATAAAACCTATCGTGTATGGTTAGCGGACCCACTCGCCGATGATGTCGCCGCTCAGTTTGAGCAGGGTGTTATGTTACGCGGTGAAAAAGAAGAGACCTTACCAGCGAAGCTCGAAAAGGTGGATGAGTGTGAGGTGCTGCTGACTATTCAAGAAGGGAAGTACCATCAGGTGAAGCGCATGTTTGCTGCGGTGGGTAACCGTGTTGAGGCATTGCACCGTGAGTCTGTTGGGCCGCTATGTTTGGACGACTCTCTTGAGCCGGGCGAATATCGCCCATTGACCGCTGATGAAGTGGCCATGTTTATCAAATAAAAGTACGCCTTAGGCATTCCGTTACCCGCACAGGGGCGAAAAATGGGGTGTCTTTTTCAGGAGTCTGTCAGCCAGACTCCTTTATATTCCCGCCGAACACTGTTTTTTGTTGCGAGAGAGACAATCTGCACCCAGATTATACGCTGGGTGTCGTTGCTTATTGCGCTATGCAATAACAACAAAAAGAAAGACATTCTTTCCCGCACAGAAACAATAAACTGTTACAATTCGATCTACCTCACGTTATTTCCTATTGCTCTGTCTTTCACGTTAAGGAGTGTTATGTCGCAATCATCGGCTGTCACGGCGTCACCGACACAACTCAGTTGGCTTTTGATTATCATTTTGGGCGCGATCGCGGCGCTGACACCACTTGCCATCGATATGTATTTGCCTGCGATGCCAGCCATTGCTGGCGATTTGGGAGCACCCAATAGTGCGGTGAAGTCAACCCTAGTGGCATATACGGCCGGATTTGCGATTGGCCAGCTCTTTCACGGGCCAATCTCCGACAGCTATGGACGCAAGCCGGTTATGCTTGGCGGGGTGATACTGTTTTTTATCTGCGCTGTCGTCAGTGCGCTCGCCGAAGACATCAACGTATTGATGCTGGCTCGCTCTACCCAAGGCTTTGCGGGAGCCGCGGCTGCAGTGATCATTCAAGCCTTGGTGCGTGATATGTTCGAGCGTGAAGAGTTTGCACGTACCATGTCATTTATCACCTTGGTGATGACCATTGCACCGCTTGCTGCTCCCATGATTGGCGGCTACCTGCTGACGTGGTTCGATTGGCGTGCGATTTTTTGGGTGTTGGCCGGCTGGGCGTGTTTTGTGATGGTCTGTATTGTGGTGAAAATTCCCGAGACTTTACCCAAAAATCATCGTCCGCCGCTACGCATCGGGGCTTCACTGCGTAACTATGCGCGTATGCTGAAAACGCCATTTGCCGTCGGTATGATCTTTTGCTCTGGCTTCTCTTTTGCCGGCATGTTCTCGTTTCTTACTGCCGGCTCGTTTGTTTATATCGACTATTACGGCGTCAGTGCGAAGGCATTTGGTTATCTGTTTGGCCTTAACATTGTTTGTTTGATCATCATGACCTTTTTGAATGGTCGGCTGGTGCGCAAAATGGGCTCTCACTGGATGCTGCGTTTCGGCTTGGCGATTCAGCTGGTTGCCGGTATCGCGATCGCAGTCTGTCAGTGGTTAGACCTTGGTCTTTGGGGAACCGTGATCCCAGTGATGACCTACGTCGGCGTGATCTCGACCATCGGCAGTAACAGCATGGCTTGTTTACTGTCTTGTTATCCCCAAATGGCCGGTACGGCATCGTCGTTGGCAGGGACGATGCGCTTTGGTATTGGCTCGTTAGTCGGGGCTGGGGTAGCAGTCGTTTCTGATGGCACGCCGTGGGGGATGATTGGCGCTATCGCGATTTGTGCGATACTCTCTGCCGCTTTCTATTGGTTACTCGCGCGAAAAGAACCATGAGTTACGTGACCCATATCCAGACGGTAGTGAATACCGCGTTTGCAGACATTGAAGCCGCTATTGCGGCGCGAAAACTCGTTGATGCTCCCGCTGCTCGAGAAGCGTTTTTAGGACGTTGGGTGGCACAAGCGGCCAAAAAACAGCGCTTTCATCATAGTGTGAAAGCCGATTTACAACGTTGGGTGCAGCGTGCCCGTAGTGCGGGCACCAAAGCGGCGTTAGAAGCGGAATTTCGTCAAATTCAATCGATTTATCAAGCTTGGTTTCCGGTGAATGCGCCGGCTAACGCCGTGATGCATACCCAGCTATGCCAGCTAATCGATGCGGCAAAATCGGCGCAGTGGATGGTGCATACTGACGCTACCATTGATCGCAAAGTGAGAGTGATCTCGGAGGGGCAACATTCATTGGCAGTGTGTCCCGATGCGACGCAAGCGGCTTTTGACTCAGAGGGCGTATTGGTGAAGCCGTTGAGTGTGTACGTACGAGGTCCAGAAAACACCTTTATTGATTGGGCGCATCAAGCAGGATTAGCTCCGACGAAAGTGACTGCCTATAAGTCAATTGTTAAATACCATGCAGAGTATCTAATTTGGCCGCAAAACCAAGCAGATAGTTTGATGGTGATGCCCGCACAGACAACCCAAAAATAATCGATACAAACCGCCCGTTGGCGGTTTTTTCTTCATATAAAGGCAAGTACACTAAGGCCATTCTCGTTGTTGCGTGGAGTCGCCTGTGTCTGCCTTGTCCCGTCCTTTCTTTGATGCTGTTTTTCTCAAGCGTTTACTGTTAATTGCGATTCCCATTGCGCTGCAAACCATGATGTTTTCCAGCCGCAGCTTGGTAGATATTTTAATGGTGGGGCAGTTGAGTGAAGCTGATGTTGCGGCGATTGGTATCGCTGGTAAAGCGATGTTTGTCTCAACGTTGTTGATTTTTGGCGCGATGACAGGCGGATCCATGCTGGTTGCCCAGTATTGGGGTGCAGGCAATATGCAGGGCTTTCGCGAGAAAATTGCACTCACAGTGACCTTGACCAATGCCACTGCTGCACTCAGTGCACTTATTTTTTGGCTCTACGCAGATTCGATTATTAGTGTTGCCAGCGACAACCCTACTGTCATTGCGTTAGGAAAAGATTATCTGCAAATCGCGGGACTGTCGCTCTTTTGCCTAGCGAGTGTGTCAGGGTTAGCTGCTGGTTTGCGTGCTATGCACAAGCCTGGGATCAGCACGTTTTTCAGTGGCGTGGGGATTAGCGTTAACATCCTCTTGAACTGGGTGTTTATTTTTGGCCACTGGGGGGCGCCTCAAATGGGCTCCAAAGGTGCCGCAGTCGCGACCGCATTGAGTGGTATTGTAGAAATGCTGGCTTTATACCTGTACTTATACCAGCGCCAACATCTTGTTGCCTTTTCGCGTGCGGAATGGGTCTCGTCCCTCACACTGAAAGCCGTCAAGCGCTTCTTGGCATTGTCCTTGCCCACCGCCTTTAACTTTTTAATGTGGTCGTCCGGGTTGTTCGTTTATCACGCGATTATTGGACATGTGAATGAGGCCGGACTTGCCGCCATCGCGGTCATCACGCCGGTTGAATCCTTATCTTTGTCGTTTTTGATCGGCACGGCCAATGCCGCCGCCGTGTTGGTGGGGAATAATCTCGGCGCCAAGCAAACCGAGACTGCGTACCAACAAGCTTGGCAAGTGGGCGTGTTTAATTTTATTGCTGGTGTATTCATTGCGCTGGTGATGTTAGCTATTCAACCTTGGGTGCTAGGGTTTTTCCCTGCCTTGACCGGAGAAACGGCGCAAATTACCGCATACTTTTATTGGGCAATGTGCGCGCTTATCGTGGTAAAAACCATTCCGATGGCAATGATCGTCGGGGTGTTGCGTGCGGGGGGCGACGTGCGTTACTGCTTGGGTCAAGATTTTGYTGCCCAGTGGTTGATCGGTATTCCTGTGGTGCTGGCAGCCGCAGTCGTGTTTGAGTGGCCGGTCTATTGGGTTTATGCCTTATTGGCGACCGAAGAGGTGGTAAAGTGGGTCGGCTCGCTCATCCGTGTTAAATCCGGTGTGTGGCTGAACAATTTGGTTAGCGACAGCAATTGATTTTGTTATCAAATAATAATGGGAAGCTGCCCACAGTTTTTAGCCCTTTTCTCAGCGTGTTAATTGGGGTACATTGCGAATTCGTTCAGACAGTGTGACTTACTTCTCGTTTATCGCTGCTATTTAGACGTTAAAGGGTACGGATTGGCATGTTAGCAATTAAGGCGCTGTGTAAGGGCTATCAGGATGGAAGTGATTTTCATCCCGTGCTGCAAGGTGCCGCTTTGTCTGTTTCTCCCACCCATCAATTGGCCTTGATGGGGGAAAGTGGGTCGGGCAAAAGCACGCTACTTAACCTGATTGCCGGCTTGGACAAAGCCGACAGTGGTGAAATCTGGTTTGATGATAAACCGCTTCATCAAATGAATGAGCGCGCGCGTACCCAATTTCGCCGCCAGAATATTGGCCTTATTTTTCAGCAGTTTAACCTGCTGCCAACCCTGAACATCGCCGATAACATCCGTTTTTGCCGTCAACTTAAAGGCTTGAAAGACGATGCAGCGCTGTGGCGTCAGATTGTCTCCCAACTTGATTTGATGCCGTTGTTGAATCGTTACCCCGAAGAAGCCTCGGGGGGGCAACAACAGCGCACCGCGATTGCGCGCGCGCTATATATGGAACCCAAGCTGTTATTGGCTGATGAACCAACGGGAAGCCTCGATGAGCGTAATGCGGATGCCGTCATGCGGCTACTTACCACATTAACGCGCCAACAAGAAGCGGGCCTGTTGGTGGTTACGCACAGTGAAACTGTTGCCAATTACTTACAAGGTAGCGTCATGCTGCAAGGGGGCGTGCTCAGTGTTCGGGCCCGTCGCTAATGCGTTATGGGGGCATTATCGCCGCCATCCTTTTCAAATATTACTCGTTTGGCTGGGGCTTACCTTAGGTATCGCCTTGTTGGTGGGCGTATTATCGATCAACCAACACGCGCAAAAAAGCTACCGAGAAGGGGCTAAGCTATTTAGTAATCCCTATCCGTTTAGCATCCATCATACCCAACGCACGCAGCGCGTACCGCAAGCGTTTTATATCGATTTACGTCGGGCGGGATTTACCCAATGTGTGCCGATAGAGCGTTTACAAGTTGTGACGCCGTCACTTGATGATCTCAACCTGATGGGCGTCGATACGATCGCAATGTTACCCATGCTCAGCGAAGGTGATGGCGGTGAGGGCATTTCTCCCGTCGATGCGATGTCTCCACCTTATCCCGTTTACGTCGGGGAAGCGATGGCGTCGCACAAGGGGTGGCAATCGGGACAAATGATCCCCTTGCTAGATTATCCGGCGATTGGCCCGTTGCGTATTGTCGATAACGATGCGCTCAGTATGGGCACCTACTTAGTGGCGGATATGGCGCTATTGCGTGCCTTGTCTCCTCATGCCGGCATTAGTGAAGTCTTATGTGGCGCACTGAGTCAGGCCGAGCGCGAGCAGATCCGCCAATTATTACCCCCCGCTTTAACACTTGCGAAAACCCAAACCACCCAGTTAGGACCACTTACCAACGCATTTCACCTCAATTTATTGGCGATGGGATTGCTCGCGTTCGTGGTGGGGTTGTTTATTTTCTATCAAGCCATTTCTCTTTCAATGACGCAGCGTCAGCCACTGGTCGGCGGCTTACGGCAATTAGGCGTAGACGGTCGGCAGTTGTCACTGGTGATGGCGATTGAGTTAGTCGGCTGGGTCATACTGGGTGTGATCAGCGGGAATGTGCTTGGGTTATTGCTAGCTAAGCAACTGCTTCCAGCGGTCGCCACGACACTGTCTGACCTATATGGTGCTGAAGTTGACTTGATCATGCACTGGCAATGGCAGTGGGGATTATACAGTGTACTGTTAGCCTTGCTAGGAGCTGCAATGGCATCGGCTTGGCCACTCATCCGCTTAATAAAAACGCCTTCGGGTCGCTTATCGCAGCGGATGACCCTATTACGCGGGACACGCCGTGAGTTTTCGGTACAAGCGGTATTGGCGTTATTGCTTGCGGTAGCCGCGTGGGGTGTGTCGTATTGGCCTAGCAGCCAGTGGCAAGGCTTCACGTTAATTGCGCTAACCATGCTAAGTGCTGCGTTGGTCTTACCCTATTTGTGTGGCGGCTTATTTCATCTATTGGCGCAATGGCACCAAGGCGCACGTTGGCGTTGGTTTTTTACTGATGCGGCGGCCAGTTTAAGTTATCGCGGTGTGGCGGCAATGGCCTTTATGTTGGCGGTGTCGGCACATATTGGCATGGAAACCATGGTGGGTAGCTTTCGTGCCAGTACCGAAACATGGCTACAGCAGCGACTCGCGGCGGATGTATATGTTCGCCCTAGTAATGAGCTATTGCCTCGCATGGAATCTTGGTTGGTTAAGCAAGACAATGTCTCTCAGTTTTGGACAACGTACCGTCGTGAGCTCGATGCGCCGCAAGGCCGACTAGAAGTCCTTTCGGTTGGAAATCGCCCCCTCGAGAAACAAGCATTGGCAATCAAGAACGCCCAACCGGATTATTGGTCGCAGCTCCATCAGCAACGAGCTGTATTACTCAGCGAGTCGCTGGCCGCAAAATTCGGTGTGGATGCGGGTGAAATGGTGAATTTACCCGCCCCGATGGGAGAGCGATGGCAAGTTGCGGGTGTCTATTATGATTACGGGAACCCCTACGGTCAGCTAGTGGTTTCTGCGCGCGGTGACGTAGGAAGCTGGTTAACTGCTGGCAGGCCATCGATGGCGGTTGTCCTCGATCAAGGCGTTGAAAGCGACCTGTTTATTGCGCAGATTCGTCGGACATTCTCACTCAGTAACGGCCAAGTTCAAAACCAAGCCGATATCATGCAGTACGCGATGCGCATTTTCGACCGTACGTTTACGGTGACCGAAAGTCTGTGTGTATTGATGCTGATTGTTGCCATCAGTGGTCTGTTTTTCTCTACGTTGGCCACCGAATTGTCTCGCCAGCGTCAGTACAGTTTGTTGCGTTGTTTAGGTTTGTCGGGGCGCGAGTTGATTGCGCTCGGAGGCGGGCAGTTGGTGATCCTCGGGGTTGCCAGCGCTGTGATCGCAATTCCGTTAGGGCTACTGCTGGCGGGGATGCTAATCCATGTGGTGCTCAAAGCTTCCTTTGGTTGGACGATGACCATGAGCTTTTTCCCGCTCACCTATGCCACCACTATCGGGCTATCAATGCTTGCATTAATGGTGGCTGGTGCTTGGCCCGTCTATCGCATGATGAAGCGTACTGCAGCCGTCTCTTTGCGTGACGCGCAGTAGCGGCAGGAGTTAAGGAGTGAGTGGGATGAAATTAAGTCGCAAACTGTTTGGCTCCATGCTGGTGATGATTGTAGCCATCGCGCTGGGAAGTCTGATTTGGTGGGGACGCCAGCCTGCGCCTCAAAGCAGCGCATCGACAGGCTTTGATGTGTTTGCCCAGCAGTCTGGTTTTCAAGCTGTGACCCCCGATTATCATCCCGAATACCCGAAAGATATGGCTGCCCATCCGGGCTTTGCCACGGAGTGGTGGTATTTAACCGCCACACTGGAAGATAGCCAAGGCCAAGCCTACGGCGTGCAATGGACTCTGTTTCGCCGCGCGATTCGAGCCGAGCAGGCGCTTGGCTGGGCTAGCCCACAACTCTATATGGCACATGTCGCGATAACACGCGCTGATCAGCAGTGGGAAGCGGAACGGTTTGCCCGCGGTGGCATTGGTCAAGCCGGCGTGACGTTGTCACCATTTCAGGCGTGGCTGGATGATTGGCAATGGCAGGGTCAAGCCGATCCTTTTCCGGCGACAGTTGAAGCACAATTTGAGGCACAGAATACTGAGGTGGGCTTTGCTCTGCAGGTTGAAGACAGTGGTCTGAGAGTGAAGCAGGGCGAGCAGGGATATAGCATTCGTCATGAAAGTGCACCGTCGGCCTCTTATTATTTCTCGGTGCCACAATTACGCATTACAGGCACCTTGACGCTCGATGGCAAGTCTTTTTCTGTTACAGGAAAAGGGTGGTTTGATAAAGAATGGTCGAGCGGTGCCATGGCCGACGACCAATCCGGATGGGATTGGTTTGGTTTGAATCTCGACGATGGGCGCGCGCTGATGGTGACTCAGATCCGGGGTCTAAAGCCCTTTGTATTTGGATCTTTAACCTCGGCCGATGGCAAGGTGCGATCACTTGATAAACATGCAATACGCATGGTGCCGGTCAATCACGCCACACTTTCCGATAAACGAACATTGCCCGTCGGTTGGCAAATACGTATTCCCGATGAAGGGATCAACGTGACCACGCAGCCTCTAAACCCAGATAGTTGGATGGCGCTAAGCATCCCATACTGGGAAGGACCGGTGCGTGTCGAAGGGAGCGTGAGCGGCCGTGGCTTTATGGAAGCCACGGGTTACTGAGCATGATTAGTTTAAACCGATCCAAGCTTGGGTTTGATGCGGGCGCCAAATCGGTTGACGATCGACGGTGATCACGCCGGGTTGGTTGTCGCCTTCAGCAGCTGAAATAGCGAGGCTTAACGCGGCATCGCTAATCGCATCAAACTGTTGTGGAAGCGACTGCACCCCAAAGGGTAAAAAGTCCAAGATGCGACTGTCCCCGAATGTGGCAAAGTATAAGGCGGTGGGCGCAATACCTGTTTGCCGGATTGCATCCAATACACCCTCACATAGGGTGAATGAGGTGGTAAGCAAGGCATCGGGTAAATCGCCAGCATCTATCCATTCAGTCATTAACCGTTGACCTTCGCTGCGGCTAAACGCGTTGCCATAGCGCACTTGTCCGTCCACATTACCGACCTCCAATGCGTTAAGAAAGCCTTTTTCACGCTCTTGCGAGATGGCTAAAGAGGGGACGGCACCAATCAATCCCGCCTGATACACATCGCTAGGCGCAATAAGTGTCTCGGTTAATTGATACGCACCTTTGGCATCATCACTCAGTACATTGGCGAACTGGGTCGCGTCTAGTTGTCGGTCGATAGCCACCACAGGTGTGCCTTTTCGCTGCACATCAGGATAGAAAGCATTGTCCGCTGGCAAACACGAAGCGACGATCAACGCATCAATCTTTCGAGAAATCAATGTAGTGGCAACGGTTTGCTCGCGCTGAGGATCATCATCCGAGCCGGTGATAATCACTTGGTAGCCTTGATCATGGGCTTTGCGCTCTAGCAATTTGGCCAAGAGGGCATAACTGCTGTTGGCAAGATCAGGAACCACCAATCCGAGGGTGCGTGTTGTTCCTGCCCGTAGGGCGGTTGCGGCACGGTTGGGTTGATAGTTATGTTGGTCAACAACCGCCATCACCCGTTCCCGGGTCTTAGCGCTGATCCGATAACGATCGGCTTTTCCGTTAATCACGTAGCTGGCCGTGGTGCGTGACACGCCGGCAAGGCGTGCTATCTCATCGAGCTTCATAGAAAGGATCCAGTATCAGGCCAATCGTTATTGATGGCTTTGTGAATGCGATCAAAGTTTGCACACATCCGATCGAGATTATGTTTGCATTATATGCTAAAACGATTCAGCCTTAAAGCTGAAAGGTTTCAGCTGTTCTGTATGACACTACTTTTATCACATATTTGCCAAACACAGGACGGCTAAGCGTTAGACCGGATTCAACGTTGCGATAAATAGACCCAAAGACAACACCCTTGAGGTCTGACTGCAACCAAAAGCTGAAACGATTCAGCTTAGCGTGAGTTGAGTGATACGAACCATCTCGCGTCTTCAAGGATTGAACAGAATGTGGGTCGATGATGCAGGCATCCGTCTGGCTTACCTTCTACGATTTACCATGCAGTTGCTGCGATGCGGTGATTGTAATGAGCCCAATATATTGCGTGCGCAAGGCGCACAAACGAAGAGGATTAACCTCATGCTCGCACTAACAGCACAAGATATCTATTTACAGCAGTCTGCCGCCTCGAAAGAAGAGGCGATCAAAGCTATGGCCACGCGACTGATTGACAAAGGATTGGTCGCGCCCGGTTATCAAGCGGGTATGTTGGCGCGAGAAGCGCAAACGAGCACCTATTTAGGCAATGGTATTGCGATCCCGCATGGCACTACAGACACCCGTGATCAAGTGAAACAAACGGGCGTGCAAGTGTGTCACTTCCCACAGGGCGTGGACTGGGGAGACGGTGAAACCGCTTATCTTGCCATCGGTATTGCGGCGAAGTCAGATGAGCACCTGACAATCCTACGCCAATTGACCCACGTGTTATCACAAGACGGTATTGAAGCGCAGTTGAAACGTATTGAGAGCGCAGACGCTATATTGGCACTCCTCAATGGTGGCACGAAGGACAATAATCAGGGTTTTACGTTTACCCCAGATATGATTTTAAGTGGTTTCCCAGCGCGAGATATCACCACACTGCAAGCAGCTGGCGCGGGACTTTTGAAAAATAGCGGATGCCTAGATACCTCAGGCGTTAGTCATCTGATTGCCGCAACGCCTGTTCATTTGGGCGAGGGGCATTGGGTGTTGGGCATTGCAAATGGCGTGTCTCACACTGGGATGTCGTTAGTCATGCCTTCTGAGCCATTGAATATGGGTGAGCATGTCGCCCATGCTTTGTGGTGTTTTGCGGCGAAGAATGACGCGCATATGGCCCTGCTCGCCAAGCTGACCCAACTCAAAGCAGAGGGTAAATTGAACAGCCTTATCAACCAATCACCTGACGCGCTTGTGTCGGCGGTTATGCATCCGGATGCCGCTGACGTAGAGACTGTGCAGCCACCAGCACCCGCGGCGAAGATTGAGGGTGAATCTGGGCTATTTACCATTACCAATGCACATGGCCTACATGCGCGACCTGGTGCCATGTTGGTGAACACCGCTAAAAAATTCAGCGCGGATATTCAAGTGGCCAATGCGTCCACCCAATCGGCTGCCGTCAACGCCAAGAGCTTGATGAAAGTCATTGCCCTGGGAGTAAAGCATGGCCATCAGCTTCAGTTTACCGCCCAAGGGAGTGATGCGCAGGAGGCGATAGCCGCCTTGGGTGAAGCTATTCGTCAAGGCTTAGGAGAACACGCATGAGTACAATCTTAACCGTGACCTTTAATCCTGCTCTCGATATGACGGGAGCGCTTGGTATCTTGCAAGCTGGCGATGTCAACTTAGTGCAAAAGTACAACCTACATCCTGCAGGAAAAGGCGTGAATGTGGCGCGGGTGTTGGCTGATTTGGGCGCCCAAGTGACGGTATCTGGCTTTTTGGGTGAGGAAAATCAAGACCCCTTTGCGCACTTATTTGTTGAGCATGGCATTTGCGATCGCTTTTTACGCGTACCGGGCGTGAGTCGAACAAATGTCAAACTGGTAGAAAAAGACGGTCGTGTCACGGATCTCAACTTTCCGGGAATGGCAGTGGAAGGGCGCGATATTGAGGCGCTCACGCATACCTTATTGGAATTAGCTGATGGGCATGACTGGATTGTACTGGCCGGTAGCTTACCGCCTGGCGTCAATGCTGATCAGCTCAGTGACTGGGTTCAGGTTCTCACCGAGGCCGGTAAGCAGGTGATTGTAGATACCAGCCAACATGCACTGCGTGCTGCGGTGTCTGCCAAGCCTTGGCTTGTGAAACCCAATGAAGCTGAGCTTGCTCAGTGCTTGAACGCGCCAATCAGTAATGAACTCGATACCTTGTTAGCGCGTGGTGAACAGCTATTCCAACAAGGCATTGCCAATGTGGTGATTTCTCGTGGCGTAGATGGTGTGCTGTGGCGCAACCATCAAGGTTGGCTGCAGGCCGTTGCACCTGCGCAAGAGGTCGTCAGTACCGTTGGCGCGGGAGATTCACTGGTTGCCGGTTTGGTATGGGGATGCCAAGCCGGTGAAGAAAAAGCGACGGTACTTCGTCGAGCGGTCGCGCTATCTGCGCTGGCGGTCACCCAAGTGGGTGTCGGTGTCTCTGATCTCGACCGTGTTTATCAAATGATAGAAAAAATTAGCGTGTCACCGGTCACTATGTCCGCACACGCCGAATAAACAATCCAAGAGTGGGGTAAAAGGTATGAAACTGGTCATTGTGACGGCGTGCCCAAGTGGCGTCGCTAACACAGTTATCGCAGCAGGATTGCTTGAAAAAGCAGTCGGTGAGCGAGGCTGGCAAGCAACCATCGAATGTCAATCGAGCATTAAGGCGCCAACACCGGTCTCGTCTGAAGCGATTGCTGACGCGGAGCGTATTTTGCTCGTCGGTTCACCGGCGCAGACCGCACGTTTTAACGGTAAGCCGGTTTATCAGGCATCATTAAGTGATGTGATGGACAATGCGCAAGCGGTTCTCGATGCGGTGTCATCTCACGCTGAGGTTTATCAAGCGTCAGAGGAGCCTGAGGCGAATCAATCCATGCGTATTGTCGGCATCACCGCATGTCCGACCGGGGTTGCCCATACATTTATGGCGGCAGAGGCGATTGAAGAGGCCGCCAAATCGAAAGGCTACAGCGTTAAAATTGAAACACGGGGCTCGGTGGGGGCAAAAAATGCGCTGACTGACCAAGAAATCGCTGATGCGGATGTGGTGTTTATTGCCGCAGACATTGAGGTTGATTTAAGTCGCTTTGATGGGAAGCGATTATATCGAACCAGCACAGGCGTCGCGTTGAAAAAAGCCGCTCAAAGCCTTGATGATGCAGTCGCCAATGCTGAGGTCTACCACGCAGCTAAAAAGCACACCAACGGACAAGCGACTGCTAGCCAAGGTGAGCGGACGGGGGTGTATAAACACTTGATGACTGGGGTGTCGCACATGTTGCCACTCGTGGTCGCGGGCGGTTTGGCCATTGCACTGTCATTTGTGTTCGGCATTGAAGCATTTAAAGAAGAAGGCACATTGGCTGCCGCATTAATGCAAATTGGCGGTGGCAGTGCGTTTGCCCTGATGGTGCCTGTCCTCGCCGGTTTTATTGCCTTTTCTATCGCGGATCGTCCCGGTCTTGCTCCCGGCCTTATTGGAGGTATGCTCGCAGCCTCAACAGGCGCAGGGTTTCTTGGCGGGATTCTGGCGGGCTTTATCGCCGGTTACAGTGCCAAGTTTGTTGCTGATAAAGTGCAACTGCCTGCAACCATGGAAGCCCTCAAGCCCATTTTAGTGATCCCATTGGTGGCAAGCTTATTCACGGGCTTGGTCATGATCTATGTGGTGGGTGGCCCTGTTTCGGTGGCGATGGATAGCTTAACCACCTTCTTGCAAGGAATGAACTCAACCAACGCAGTGATCTTGGGTGTATTACTGGGTGCGATGATGTGCTTCGACTTGGGTGGTCCTGTGAACAAAGCCGCATACACCTTTGGTGTGGGTTTGATCGACAGTGGTACCTATATGCCAATGGCAGCGATCATGGCCGCAGGTATGGTGCCGGCGCTGGGTATGGGACTGGCAACATTTCTGGCGAAACGTAAGTTTAACGATGCTGAGCAAGAAGCGGGTAAAGCCTCGTTTGTGCTGGGGCTGTGCTTTATCTCTGAGGGGGCGATCCCTTTTGCGGCTAAAGACCCAATGCGAGTTATTCCGGCGTGTATTGCTGGGGGCGCGTTGACTGGTGCAATTTCGATGCTGATTGGCGCAAAATTAATGGCGCCTCATGGTGGATTATTTGTACTGCTTATTCCCAATGCAATCACCCCCGTGTTTATGTACTTGGCTGCCATCGCCGCGGGTACGTTAGTCACAGGGATTGTTTACGCGTTGATCAAACCTGTCAGTCAGCCATCGCCGCTGACGGCTGCAAAGCAGTCATAGTTTGCTCTCTGCTTAGCAAAAAAGGCCCATTCGGGCCTTTTTTTATGCTCTACACCTGATTACAGGCTTGCGGGTTCAGGGACCAATGGATAGCGAACGCCCATCATTTTCTCCATGCAATGAACCACTTGGCAGCTATAGCCAAATTCATTGTCGTACCAGATATACAGGACGCAACGGTTTCCATCCGCGATAGTTGCTTGGCTATCAACCACACCCGCAAAGCGAGAACCGATCAGATCGCTAGAAACCAGCTCAGTAGATTGGGTAAAGTCGATTTGGCCGGATAGCGGCGAATACAAGGCAACATCTTGAAGGTAAGCATTGATCTCATCTTTGCTTGTTGCGTTATCCAAATTCAAATTGGCAATTGCCATCGAAACGTTTGGAGTAGGAACGCGTACAGAATTCCCCGTGAGCTTACCTTTTAACGCAGGCAACGCTTTCGCGACCGCACTGGCGGCACCGGTCGAGGTGAGCACCATATTCAAGGATGCTGAGCGACCACGGCGATCCCCTTTGTGATAGTTATCAATCAGGTTTTGGTCGTTGGTGAATGAGTGCACCGTCTCGATATGGCCACCATCAATGCCAAATTTGTCGTGCATGGCTTTAAGCACTGGCGTGATCGCATTGGTAGTACAGCTGGCCGCTGAGATAATCTTATCATCGTCGTGGATAACGTTATCGTTGACGCCGAATACCACGTTTTTGATATCGCCTTTGCCCGGTGCGGTGAGCAAGACCTTTTGGGCGCCCTTGCTTTTCAGGTGTTGGCTCAACCCTTCTTCGTCGCGCCACATTCCCGTGTTGTCGACCACTAATGCATTGTGAATGCCGTACTGGGTATAATCCACATCCGCTGGGCTGTTGGCGTAGATCACCTGAATAAAGTTGCCATTTGCGATTAACGCACTGCGGTCTTCGTCAACGGTGATACTGCCGTTGAATGGGCCATGAACCGAGTCACGACGTAATAAACTGGCACGTTTTTCTAGATCGCCTTCGCGTCCACCACGCACAACAATAGCGCGTAAACGTAATGGATAGCCGGGACCGCTTTTCTCCACCAACAGTCGTGCTAACAAACGCCCAATGCGGCCAAAGCCATATAAAACGACATCTTTAGGCTCAACACTGTTGCCCGTTCCCACTAAATGGCCTAATTGACTGTGGAGAAAATCAGCGATGCCGTCTTGGTTGTCATTAGATTGCCAGTACGTCCAAGCCAGTTGGCCGACATCGATTTTACTTGGCGCGAGATCCATTTCCGCCATCACTTCAATTAAAGGCAAGGTTTGACTGGGTGCTAAGGTGCCTCCGGTGTAACGGCGGGCGACTCGGTGCGCTTTGATAATATCAATGGTACTGGCGTTGATCAGTTGACGGCCAAACAGTTGGATTTCGACCCCTTTTTGGCGATAAAGCTGGCTGAGCAGCGGATACATGGTTTCAGAGTGGTTTTGACTAGTTTGCCAATCGAGTAGGTAGTGTTCTGGACTCATGAATCGACCTTTTTTCACGAATGATAATGGAGTGGGCAGGGTGCCCAGTAGGGTTTTGACTGATCTTTTGCCAGCCTTATGATTTTGTGGCGCAGTCTATACGATGCAGAATTATTCACCTACTAAAAATAACTGACGTATTTAATGAGGTAAACGATTAAAAAATGGCGAGATTTTGATTGAGATTCATTCTTTCTGTGTGACGTTAATCAAACGAAGATTGCGATAGGATGCAAAAAGAAAGTTAATAAATTGAGGTTGCGCAATAAGAGGCGCATTTATTTTATTAAGTAAAATTAGTTGCAGGTTTTACAAGGCGAGAGTGAGTCTTCCCAACCACTAACTATGGCGATGTTAATGGTTGGGGGGCCAAGGTTCAAAGGGGAGCGATTAGATCCCTAGTTCGTCGAGTAGGTCGTTATTACCGCCACCCGTCCCTTTTTTCTCGGTGGGTTTCTTCTCCAGCTGACGGACGGTTTCTTCTTCGAGAATCGCGTCTGGATTGACTTCCTCACCTTCTTCAAAGTCTTGTAACTGGATGAATTCAGTCCGCTCCATCGCCAGCTCTAGGTAGAAAATATGGTTGTTTTCGGTGGTAAAGCTCACACGGGTTGCATATAGTTGTTGTAGATCTCCATTGCCGCAGCAGAGGAGAAGTTGATGACGACAAGGCCAGAGAAGCCGCCATCAAATAAAACAAAGCAGCCTAAATCAGGCTTTAAACTGGTTTTGGCAATTTTTTGTACCATCGCGGCGTGATGAACCGGCGAATTGGTGGCCTTGGTCAACACAGCGGTGGCTGACTGACAAAGCTTAAGTAATATGTCCTCGGAGGTGACGACCTTGGTTTTTCTCATTATTCACTACCGTAGTTGTTTAACTGTCTCTTACTCAGTGTGGCACTGGATTGCGCAATTTGTACACCGCTTTTACCGATATCCGGATATGGGATCACGTTATCTCTCGTCATCCGCCGCTGATACCGCTATTTCGACCCGTCCAGAATTTGCGCAATGGCTGCCTCGAGGCGAGGTAGTGCTTGGTGGAGTTGGCGAAGCGCTGTATCCAGTCCAGCGCTATCGTGTGCGGCCGCCGCTTTTTCTGCCGCTAGGCAATAGTGATACGTTTCTTGCGCCCCGATACTGCCTGCCGCGGATTTTTGTTTGTGTGCGGCGTCTTTTAATGCCGCCCAGTCGTGAAACGGTGGTGTGTGTTGTACAAGCTCATGTAGGCAGGGCAGGCAGCGTGTTTTAAAAACGGCGATGATGTCTTGGTAAGCATCCTGTTGCCCAGCATACAATCGCGTGATCACGCTGGCGTCTAGGACGAGATGCTCGGCTGTTTGTTCTGCCTCGGGCGTGGTGTGCATATCGTCTGAGACAGGGACGCCTGAGGTGAAAGCGGCAAGCGCATTGTCGTCGTTCAACCACTTTTGTAAGGTCTCGTTGAGCGCGTCGAGCTCAATGGGTTTAGTGATGTAATCGTCCATCCCTGCTTGAAAACAGCGGGTGTCTTCACCGCTCAGGGCGTTGGCGGTAATGGCTATGATTGGAATGCGTTGACCGCCTTGCTGTCGTTTTCTTAGTGCCGCGGTGAGATCGTAACCATCCATATTGGGCATGTGGCAATCGGTCAGCACCAAATCCACCTCATGCTGTTGGTACACACTCAGGGCATGTTTACCATCTTCTGCCATCAGTACATCGAATCCGAGATAACTAAGCTGCTGGATCAGCACCTGCTGGTTAGTGGGATTATCTTCGACGACTAAAATTCGACCCCGTCCGGTTTTGAGTGGGGCTGACAGTGATAGCTCGTCACTATATTCGCCGAGCATACTGACATCGGGGCTTTCTAGCCCTAAGCAGACACGAAGACCATGCACCAGTCGACGATAGGTCAATGGTGAGGCGAACAGTTCTACCACACGCTTATCTTGGTGACGAGCCAAGGAGAGGGTATGTCGCAGTGCAATCACATGGGCGAAAGTATACTGATGAAGTTGGCTATTATTTAATACCGTTTCTGGGTCTTGGGTGATAATAATGAAGTGGGTGTTATCCGTTTGAGTTGAGCTGGGATGCGCATCAAGCGGTGTGAGCGTTTTATTGTGTGTCACTCGGTGTTTGATATCTAAGTGTTTTAAATAAGCGGTAATGGCGGTGCGTAACGCTCCGGCGGGTAAATCAATAAAAACCCACAGTGGCGCGCTCGATTCTGTGGCAATGGCGGGTTTAGCTTTTTCTGACAGGGGATTGATCGTGTACTCCAGCTCGACACGAAACTGTGTGCCTTTCCCTTCCTCACTGTGCACGCGGATCACGCCGCCGAGCAGGTCAACAATATTCTTGCAAATCGCCAGTCCGAGACCGGAGCCCCCGTACTCGCGGGTGGTGGATGATTCAGCCTGATTGAATGGCTGAAAAATGGTTTCGAGCTTCTCTTGGCTAATACCAATTCCATTATCGGTGATTTCGATATCAAGCTTGGTTTTATCCGGCGAAGAGGCAGGCTGAGGCATGATCCAGACATCGACTTTCCCGGTCTGGGTCGACTTTCCGCCGGAAAACTTCACCGCATTACCAACCAAGTTATACAGCACTTGTTTAAGGCGGTTGGGATCCCCAATCAGCTGATCAGAAAGCCGCGGATCGATAAATAGTGACAGTGTCACGTTCCGCTTGTTGGCATGGTGGCTCACCGTTTCCATGACTTGCTCGACCGTCTCCGAGAGCGAAAAGGTGACGCGTTCAAACTGGAGCTTGCCCGCCTCCGTGCGAGAAAAATCAAGAATATCGTTAATAATCGACAACAGCGATAATGCCGATTCTCGCACTGTTGCAATCAGACTGTGTTGCGACGGTGAGAGCGGTGAACGGCGTAACATATCAATCATACCGATGACGCCATTCATTGGCGTACGAATTTCATGGCTCATGGTGGCGAGAAATTGAGCCTTCGCGCGCGAGGCACTTTCTGCGCGCTCTTTTTCTCGCATCAGCTGTTCTCGTGCTTGGTTGCGAGAGATGATATGCGCACGGAATATCACTAAACCATGCGCGATTTTACCAACCTCATCGGTGCGTTCTTGGTAGTCACTGAGCGGGGGCGTCATATCGCCTTTCACCAAGCTTTGCATGGTATCGGCCAGGTTGACGATAGGTTGTGTGAATGTGCGGTAGATATACACATACATGGCACTGCTCACAAACAAAATAAATAGCAGCAAATAACCAAGATTAAGCTGATTGGAATGAAGAATATCTTGCAAATCAACCATTGAGCTGCTGACAACCATACCCGTTTCGCGTGCAAAGCCAGAAAGCGCATTTTCTAGCGCTTGATATTCCTGATCACTGAGCGTTCGCACCGCCTTCATAGCTTCTATTTTGGCGCGAGGTTGATAGTTATTGAAAATGGCAATGCCACTGCGCTTCAGGCTGGTAAAGTGCTGAGAAATTAATTCCAGTTTGTTCAGAGACAAGGGATCATTGAGCTCGAACTTCGCCAGTGATAGGTAGCGCTCGAATGTTGCCATGTCGTCAGTGAAGTCGCGACGACTGGTTTCTTGGCCATCGAGGTATTGGTTGAGCTCGGTGAGCATGTCGCCGTTTTCATCCACGAGCTCATCAAGATATTGTAAAATCGCGACGTTGTCGGGTTGCGTCAGCTCTTGAGCGGCTTTTAATTCGGCGACGAGGCTATCGATCGGGCGGACCACATCAATCGATAAACGTAATACTTGCTTGCGAGCCCATTGCTCAGCAACGGGGTCAAACTCGGTTAGTACTTTCTGATGAGCTTTACGTTGAAATCTTTCATACAGATGACGAATTTCCGTAAGTCGCTGGTGGCCACTTGGTTTGATCCGTGCCAGCTTGTCTAGTTGGTTCTCGAATTCTTGTTGGTTTTCAAGAAACACGGCCAATGATTCATGACGCCCCATGACATATTTGAGCATGCTGGCATTCATTTCACCCGCCGCCCGCAGCAAGGTCATGGTAATAATGGCACTGGGGATTTCTTGGTTCGTGGCTTGCTCAACATCCCGATTAACGCGCTCTTGCATCACGTAACTGGATACAGAGAGGCCGAGCACCATCAGGGTAATAAAGGTCATGATCAGCCCGATTTTGCTGACAATACTTTTGCTAAATGGGCGGGCACGGTTAGCTGTCATGCGTGGTTCCTACATCCTTGTGCGTGAATAGCGACGGGATCATCCCGGCTTGTTGCCATTGAGGCCTCTGCATCTTTGCCAACCCCCAGCTATACTGCTGATAGTTGCACTGGCGTTCAGTCCTTTGTATGAGCTTGTGCCTCAACACGGATTGTGGTTGTATGCTTGCCTAGCTCACGAATTTGACGACGTATCGGTTCGACGTGGTCGCATGGCGTGCTATACACAATGCTATCTTATAGTATACATAGCGTTAAGCGGTGTACGAAGAAGCGTGATTAGCTTTCTAATTTCGTGCGCAAAAGGCGCATACACTTGACGATCGCGATACAATAGCGACATTAGAACAGTCTAAGGACAAGTAATCATGGTAGTAGACTCAGACGGGTATCAAGCACTGATCGAGCATTTTGCGTTTAATCTCTCTGTGTTTGAGCAACCGGGCGAAGCCATTGGCGATGATACGATTGCCGATATCGTCCATGATTTGGTCGCATCCAATATTATGACTATATGCGAGCAGAATCCTGGCCTTTCGTCAGCGTTGCGCTTTACCATCCTGAAAGAAGCTGACCGTGTGGTAGAAGACATGGAAGAAGTACTCGCGGGACGCTGGGAGCAACCTGTTACGGCAGAACAAGTGGGCTTTTTGGAAGAGTACATTGCACTCGTCAAAAATTTGTTTGATGGCGCTATGGTTGAACTGCGCTAAACAAAAGATCACTACATGCCACAGAGCTCAGTGTTGACTGGGCTCTTTTCCTGTCAGCACAACCTCTTTCAGCACTGCATCCCATTTTACTTTGCGTATAATAGGCACCTTTATCGTTATTGCCTGCTTGCCTTATGTCTGACGCAACCCCTTCCCATGCCGTTCACCGCTTATACGAGAGGCGCCTTGCTCGCGCCACACGACCTTATCTTGCCCGAGGTGCAGGTGTTGAACGTTGTACCCAATGCATGTTAGTTCGCCACTATTGTGTGTGTGAATACCGTCGCCAGTGTGAGACTAACGCCGCGTTTATGTTGATCATGTACGATGACGAAGTTCTCAAGCCGAGTAACACGGGGCGACTCATTGCTGACTGTATCCCTGATACCTCGGCGTATATTTGGTCGCGTACTGAGCCAGATCCTGAGATGCTGACGCGATTAGCCGATCCCGCTTACCAGCCTTATATTGTGTTTCCCGCCCAATATGCTGAGCCGTCTCGCGTTGTTTCTTCCCCAAAGCCTCATCCTAGCGGTAAACGTCCGTTATTTGTGGTCATTGATGGCACATGGCGAGAAGCGAAGAAAATCTTTAGAAAAAGCCCTTGGCTTGATCGTTTTCCGGTTTTGAGTATTCAACCTGAGGCATTATCACGCTATCGAGTCCGTGACGCACACGGAGAGAACCAATTAGCGACCGCAGAAGTGGCAGCGCACGTGCTCGAAAACGCGGGTGACCGCCGAGCTGCGGTGCATTTAAGCCAGTGGTTTGATGTCTTTCGCGAACGCTATATTGCTGGGAAGCGACAAAAAACCTTACCTGAGGGAGATGCGTTAACCCAGTTTATAGCGATGCGTGACCAAACATCTTACGCGGAATAAAATATCTTGTTCTAAAGTAACGAAATATGTTGCGGCTCACGGACATTTATGACCGTTTGCTGAATAATAATTTGTATAAATAACGACACACAAAGGTGGCTGGGCCATGTATTACGGCTTTGATGTGGGCGGAACCAAAATTGAATTTGGCGCCTTCGATAAACAACTCAATCGTGTAGCAACTGAGCGCTATGCGACACCGACTAAGGATTACGCAGCCCTGATTGATACCCTTGCCATGTTGGTCGAAAAGTACGACGCGACGTTCGGCGAAAAGGGGACAGTGGGGATTGGCATTCCCGGATCAGAATCGGCAGACGGCACGGTGTTAACCGTGAATGTGCCAGCAGCAAACGGTATGCACTTGCGAGCGGATTTAGAAGCGCGCGTCGGTCGCGAGGTTCGGGTGAGCAATGACGCCAATTGCTTCGCGCTATCGGAAGCGTGGGATGAGCAAGCCAAAGAAGCGAAAACCGTGCTTGGTTTGATTCTGGGTACCGGGTTTGGTGGTGGCTTGGTGATTAACGGTAAGGTGGTCAACGGTAAAAACCAAATGGCCGGTGAAGTGGGTCATATGCGCATGCCTATTGATGCCTGGCTACGCTTGGGGGATAAACCACCCATGTTTGCCTGTGGATGTGGTAATCAAGGTTGTCTCGATAACTACTTGTCAGGACGCGGGTTTGAACAACTTTATGCCCATTATTACGCGCCGCTATCTGCCGTTGAGATCATCGAGCAATACCGGTTAGGCGAAACGAATGCCGTTGCGTTTGTTGACCGCTTTTTTGATGTGTTGGCGATGTGCTTTGGTGGGCTGTTAACCGCGTTTGATCCCGATATGGTGGTACTAGGCGGTGGTTTGTCTAACTTTGATGAAATTTATCACGAGCTGCCCAAACGTCTTCCTCATCACCTTTTGTCCGCGGCAAAACCACCGATGCTGATGAAAGCACAGCACGGTGATTCTGGTGGCGTACGCGGGGCGGCGTTTTTGCATCTCGCTCACTAAGCAACGCCTGATAAAATACACAGCAAAAAGCCGACTTGATTGTCGGCTTTTTTTAGCGAGTGCGGATGCACCAAGCGTTGGGGCTAGGCTTGGCGGTTCTGACATTGATCAACCGCGTAGGCAAGTAGCTCCAGCGCGGTTTTATCTGTGGCGGGTAATTCCGCATCCGATTGTTGCAGTGGCGTGGTGCGTTCACCCCAACGAATCAATCCCGCTCCCCAAGTTAAACCAGCACCAAACGCGGCGGTCAGTAATTGGCTATGGGGTTTCACTACACCTTGTTCCACCGCTTCGCAGAGTGCGATAGGAATGGTTGCTGCCGAGGTGTTGCCATAGTGCTGAATATTCACAAATGCTTTATCTAGGCTAATGCCTGCGTGGTCACAAAGTGCTTCAATAATGCGTTTATTGGCTTGGTGAGGAACCACCACGTCAATTTGTTCCGCGCTGAGCTGATTACGCGATAACACTTGGTTCGCGGCAGCCCCCATTCCTTTTACAGCCCGTTTAAAAATGTCGCGGCCGCTAAAGTCAAACGCGAAGTGACCATTTTGCGGATCAAATCTGTCCATCGCGGTGCCAAAAGCAGGAATTGCCAACACATCGCGTCCTGCTGAGTCGCATCCGAGCTGTGCGTCGAGAAGGCCCACTTCTTGATCGGTTTGACTAATAACCACCGCGCCAGCGCCATCACCGAATAACACCGCAGTATCACGTTTGCTCCAGTCGAGGTACCACGTTAAGTGTTCTGCCCCGATGATCAGCGCATGCTGATAATGGCCAGCTTGGAGCATCTTGGTTGCGGTTTCTAGGCCATAGAGAAAGCCGGTGCAGGCCGCATTCATATCAAATGCCGCCGCGCGCACTGCACCAAGATTACCTTGTACTTTAGAGGCAATATTGGGAATTAAGGTATCCGGTGAGCAGGTTGCAACAATCAGTAGATCAAGCTGCGCTGCCTCAATCCCAGCAGCGGCCAGCGCACGTTGAGCGGCCACGGTGGCAAGATCTGAGGTTTCAACATGACTGACTCGGCGTGACTCAATACCGGTGCGGGAGCGGATCCACTCATCGTTTGTTTCAATAATTGTGCTGAGGTCATCATTGGTCAGCACCGCCGGAGGAAGACATTTTCCCCAGCCTGTAATTTCTGCAAATGCCATAGTTAGTTACGGTTAATGAAGCGTCGCAATAGTGTAAACCTGAAACTCTATTGAAACAATTTCGGGGTGAGAGTAGAGGAGAAAAACACTACCTAGCGCATATGCTAGGTAGTGTGATTGAACAGGGTTACCAGAATAACCAAGTAAAGACGGCTAAAACCATGATACAAATAATGTTTAGGTACAAACCAATACGCATCATGTCACGCTGTTCGATATGACCGGAACCAAAAACAATGGCGTTTGGCGGTGTCGCGACCGGCAGCATAAAGGCACAGGATGCTGCAATCGCAATCAGTGCAGATAGCGCCACAGGGGAAACACCTAACGCTTCTGCAATAGTGGCAAACACAGGGACGAGTAAGGCAGCACTGGCGGTATTGCTGGCAAATTCCGTCAGGAAAATCACAAAGGCGACGACACCTAACATGGTGAAGAAGATGCCAGAGCCGGTAAGGGCGCTGCTTAGGTGGTTAGCCAAAAATAGGCTTGTCCCAGTGGCTTTGAGTACGTTGCTTAGACAAATCCCGCCACCGAAAAGGAGCAAAACGCCCCAATCAGCAGTCTTTTCGATCTCCTTCCATTTCACGACACGGGTAGCCCCCAGCAGCACAATGGCAGACAACGCGACGATGGAGTCAAACTTACTGAGGCCGCCTAGTAGGCTGTTCAGTGGTTTGCTAAAGATCCATGCTGCGACGGTGAGTGCAAAAATGCCCATGGTGACTAAGCGAGGCAGCGTCCATTCGAATTGGCGTTTCTCTGCCTCAAATGCATGGCTTAAATTAGGCTTGGTCAGCACATAGAGCACCAAGACGGCGATCGGCAGCAATACCAAGGTGATAGGCAATCCGATTTTCATCCAACCAACAAAATTCAGTCCCGCTTCTGCTGCAGCAATCGCATTGGGTGGGCTGCCGACGATGGTCGCAATCCCGCCGATACTCGCGCAATAAGCAATCCCCAGTAACACAAACACGTAGGTTCCATGATCTTTTTGGTTACTGACTTTACGTAAAATGCCGAGTACAAGCGGCAGCATCATCGCCGTGGTAGCGGTGTTGCTTATCCACATTGACAAGGCCGCGGTGACCCCAAACAACATCATCACGGCGACGGACATTTTTCCTTTCGCGACCGTCAGTACCTTATTGGCGATGGCTTGATCCAGCCCTTGGGCCTGCAATGCCGCGGCAAGGGCAAAGCCACCCAAGAATAGGAAAATGATAGGGTTAGCAAAATTCGCCATCGCCGCAGGGGATTCAAATACTCCTAAGACGACCGCCAGAATGGGAACGAGAATGGCAGTGATGCTGACATGGATAGCTTCAGTTAGCCAGAGCACCGCGATAAAGACGAGCAGGCTAAGACCTGTGGTCACTTGAGGGTCAAAGGGGAGGCTATAGTACAGCGCGAAAAAGAGTGCGATATCGGCAAATAGGATCCACGCTTTTCTATCCAACCCGGAGGATTGGGAGGTCAAAGATTGCACATCCATAGGGCTTCCTTTTTGTTGTAACGTCATCGTGCAATGCGGCACGTATTATTATGTTTTAAACGCTGCACAGAACCTGCTGTGTCAGACGGCGCTAATATACGCCTTATTGAAAAGGGTGTTAATCGATTGCACGCTACTTTTTGAACGCTTGATTAAAAAGATGTGAAATTTGTGAGAGGAAAGAGAAAGAAAGGGTGGATTTGTACCCATTTACGATTCGGTAGCAGTGACACCATCAATTGGCTCTTTCGGGCCGGTAAACTTAGGTTTCACATTAAGGATAAAGCTATCTAACACGGCTTTAGTGCGTGCGAGCACTTCACGCAAACGGATCTTTATGCCAGCCCAGCCTTGTGGGCTTGCTACGGCATAGCAAATCGCATCAATATTGTTCACGTCAGCAAGAAATAAGGCTCGCTCACAGTGAAACTGCTGGCTGACGACGGTAAAGCGGGCCAAGCTAAACACCGTTTTGGCTCGAACCACGGAGTCGAGTGTACGAAAACCAGCATAATCGAGGTGAATTGCGTCGTCTGCGATCCCAGCTTTCAGTAGATCGCGCTTCATGGTCCAAGGTTCATTATAGGAGCGGTGCGCATTATCGCCGCTTAAGAGTAAATGACTCACCTTGTTCGCTTTATACAGTGCCTCTGCGGCCTCGATGCGGTGGGTATAGTAAGGATTCGGGGTTTTACCAATATACTTGCTGGTACCAAGCACTAATGCCACTTGGCGTTTGGGCAGGGCGTCGACGTTGGTGYAAACGCGGTCACGCGCATTGAGTGTGATCGCTAAGTCACTAGCTACCATAGTAACCAGTGCGAAAATCACTGCGATAAACACCAATCGTGCGAGGCGCCGGATCGCCATACTACTTACTGTCCTTTTCAGAAATACCATGCGGATAAGGCGTCAAGGTTGGCGCCTCAAGTGAATGGAATCCTAGCAAAAAAAGCTCCTCGAAAGGAGCTTTTTGTGTCAACCGCTGGTTAAAACGATGTGCGTTTATACTCACGGTATCTGGGTTCCCAGAAGCTATCATCAATGCGTTTTTTCAATGCCTCATCAGACAGCTCGGCGGCAACGCCTTCTTCAATCGCCTGTTTCGCAACCGCAAAAGCAATTTGCTTTGACACATAAGTAATGTCTTCCAGCGAAGGAAGTAAGGCACCGGTGCCGCGCTTCGCTAATGGCGAACATTCAGCAAGTGCACGTGAAGAGGCCATTAACATGCCATCGGTCACGCGAGTGGCGTCCACTGCAAGGACACCAAGGCCGATACCCGGGAAGATATAGCTGTTGTTACATTGCGCGATTGGGAAGGTTTTACCATTGTCTAGGCGCACGGGTTCAAACGGACTACCCGTCGCAACCAGTGCTTGCCCGTCTGTCCAGCGAAGAATGTCAAAGGGAGTGGCTTCGACCCGGCTGGTTGGGTTTGATAGGGGGAAGATAATCGGCCGTTTACAATTATCATGCATGGCCTTAATAACCTCTTCGGTAAAGAGGCCCGGCGCCCCAGAGACACCAATGAGCACGGTTGGCTGGGCATTACGTACCACATCCAACAGTGAGATATTATTGTCTTCTAATTGCCAGTCTTTTAATGCGCTGCTCTTTTGAACCAGTTTTTGCTGGAAGTCGAGTAGGTTTGGCATGGCATCAATGAGTAAGCCCCAGCGATCAACCATAAAGACACGCGCACGCGCTTCTTGATCGGAAATCCCTTCCGACACCATTTGGGCAATGATGGCTTCAGCAATGCCACAGCCGGCAGAACCTGCTCCAAGGAAGGTGATACGCTGCTCGGAGAGCTTAGTGCCAGCGGCTTTACAGGCAGCAATTAACGAACCCACGGTGACGGCGGCCGTCCCTTGGATATCGTCGTTAAAACAGCACACTTTGTCTTTGTATCGCTCAAGAATAGGCATCGCATTTTTCTGTGCGAAGTCTTCAAACTGAATGAGTGCATCCGGCCAGCGACGCTGCACCGCTTGGATGAATTCTTCAATAAAGTCGTCGTAATCTTGACCGCTGATCCGAGTATGGCGCCACCCCATGTACATAGGATCTGACAGACGTTGTGGATTGTTGGTGCCTACATCGAGCACGATTGGAAGCGTGTACGCTGGGCTAATGCCCCCACACGCGGTGTACAAAGACAGCTTTCCGATTGGAATGCCCATGCCGCCGATGCCTTGGTCGCCAAGACCAAGAATTCGCTCACCGTCGGTAACGACAATCACTTTCACGTTGTGACGTGATGCGTTGTTTAAAACATCATCAATTCGATCGCGGTTTGGATAAGAGATAAAAAGCCCACGGCCTCGACGATAAATATTAGAGAAGTTCTCGCAGGCAGCACCGACCGTTGGCGTATAAATGATTGGCATCATTTCGGTGATGTGGTTCGACACTAAACGATAAAATAATGTCTCGTTGGTATCTTGAATATTGCGCAAGTAAATGTGTTTATCGATATCGTTTTCAAAGCGTTGGTACTGCTGGTAGGCGCGCTCGGTCTGCTCTTCAATGGTTTCAATGGCATCGGGTAGCAAGCCCTCGAGGTTAAAAAACTTACGTTCTTCGACGCTAAACGCACTGCCTTTGTTGAGAAGCGGGGTTTCGAGTAACGCAGGCCCCGCATAGGGAATGTAAAGAGGTCGCTTTTGATTATTCATGGATTATCAGACTCGGCATTGTCCAGGCTGGAATATGACTGACTTTATTGCTCACTCGATAACCTTAATCGTTAAAGTACGCATTATTAATGCGGCCTAATTGAGCAATTATATGAAACAAGGGGTAAAGTTTAGTCATTAATGGTGACCCAATTCAACTTTTTTGCGTAGATGTGGGCGTCAACACATCATGTTTTTGCGTTAGCAGGGCGTGAACATTTGTACTAACGCGCAAGCATGAGATATCGCTATATGCATCAAGGTGTTGAATTGTCAGAAAACAAAACTGGGGAATAGCTCACAGCCGTGTTTAAAATTACGCAGGGTGATTTTTCGCTGACTATACTCACCAGTGATAACGGTTAGCACGGTGCTTGTATGGGGTTAAACCACAACCGCATGAACACCATGTTGTGGCAACCAAGAAATGGCGTCACATATAAGTACGGGTTACCCGAATAATAATATTGGCTGGGCGTCTGTTTTTATGGAATGAACAACAAAGAGGTAGTCCAATGAAGTCACTCATCGCCGCCAGTTTACTGGTGTTTTCAACTACGACAGTTGCTGCCAACCTAAGCGACTTGAATTATATCACTGAGGTTTACCCCCCTTTTAACTATGAGGAGAACGGGCAGTTAAAAGGGATTGCCGTGGATTTCCTTGAAGCGGCTACCGAAGCAGCGGGTGAGCCGATTACTCGTGATCAAGTTAAGATCCAACCTTGGGCGCGTGGCTATGCCACCGCATTGTCTGATCCAAACACGGTACTGTTTTCAACCACCCGAACGGAAGAGCGCGAAGATAAGTTTAAGTGGGTGGGTCCCATCACAGATACCAAAATTGTCGTGTGGGCACCGAAAAGTAAAGGGATCACCATCAACAGCGGCAGCGACTTTGCCAACTACAAAGTTGGGGTGGTACGTGACGATGTCGGTGAGCATTTGTTGCGCAGCCTAGGCGTTAGCGATAACGCATTGCGTCTCTCACCTAAAGCAGACTTGCTGGCTAAACAGCTCGCGGCGGGCCGCGTAGATATGTGGGCGTATGAAGAAAACGTCAGCTCCTTCATCATGAGTCAAAACAATGTGGACACAAGTCAGTTTGAAGTGGTGTATGTGCTGAGTGAAGCGCAATTGTATTATAGCCTGAGCAAAAGCACCCCTGATAGCTATGTAGAGAAATTGCAAGCTGGGGTAGATAAAGCGATTGCAAGCGGGGCGCTCGATGAAATCAAAGGCCAGTATAAGTAGTGTTAGCTGATAACGACACTGTCTTTACAAGCAAAACGGGCCAAATGGCCCGTTTTTTGTGGCCGATGTTGCACATTAGTCGCGAAAGTTTTCGAACTGGAACGGCTGCTCAAAATCACTGTCTTTTACCAGCTGAATCACCGCTTGAAGATCATCGCGTTTTTTACCGGTTACTCTGACTTGTTCGCCTTGAATTTGTGTTTGTACTTTCATTTTGGCGTCTTTGATTGCTTTAGTGATTTTCTTGGCAACGGGGGTTTCAATGCCATTTTTGAATTTCACTTGCTGCGAGAAGCTTTTGCCTGAGTGCACCATATCTTGAATATCCATGGCACGCGAATCCACGCCACGTTTGGCAAGGTTATTACGCAGGATATCCATCATCTGGTTGAGTTGGAAATCTGCCTCTGCAATGACTTTCACGGTTTCTTTGTCCAGCTCGAAGCTCGCTTCAACGCCACGAAAATCAAAACGCGTCGCCAGTTCGCGACTTGCATTATCTACGGCGTTCTTCAATTCAACCTTGTCGATTTCAGACACAATATCAAAAGAGGGCATAGTTCTGTCCTTTTCTCACATGACGGATGTCATGTCGCTGATAAATAATTAATAGGCTTGATGTCGCTTAGCACTTGCAGTGGCCAGTCGCTCAAGCAAGCGTTCAGTATCCTGCCAGCCAAGGCAAGGGTCGGTAATAGACTGGCCATATCGGCGCGACGCGCTATCACCCATAGGTTGGTTGCCTTCTTCTAAAAAGCTTTCTGCCATAATACCCGCAATGGCGGTACWTCCGTTAGCCAGTTGCGTCGCAATATCYTCTGCGACATCTAACTGACGGCGATGCTGTTTCTGGCAGTTGCCATGGCTAAAGTCTACCACTAATTTGGCCGGCAACCCGAAGCTCGATAAGGTTTCTGAGGCCGCTTGCACATCTTTTTGGTAGTAATTGGGTTGATGGCCGCCACGTAAAATAACGTGGCCATCAGGGTTACCCGCTGTGCGATAAATGGTCATAGTGCCATGCTTGTCTGGCGAGCAAAACAGGTGTGACTCACGGCTCGCACGAATGGCATCGACAGCGATACGAATATTGCCATCAGTGCCATTCTTAAACCCTACTGGGCAAGACAAGGCGGATGCCATTTCGCGATGGATTTGAGACTCGGTTGTACGCGCACCGATGGCCCCCCAGCTGATCAAGTCGGCAATATATTGGCCGGTGATCATATCGAGAAACTCGGTCGCAGTGGGTAAACCCATTTTATTGATATCGAGTAACAACTCACGGGCAGTGAACAGCCCAGCACGAATATCACCGCTCCCATCAAGGTGAGGATCGTTTATCAAACCTTTCCAACCGACAACCGTGCGCGGCTTTTCAAAGTAGGTACGCATGACAATCAGTAACTGATCGGAGTAAGTCTCTGCCAATCCTTTTAACCGTTTGGCGTACTCGCGTGCAGCGTCAGGATCGTGCACGGAGCAAGGCCCAATCACCACAAGCAGGCGCGGGTCATGGCCATTAAGAATTTGGCTGATTGCATGACGCGAAGCAGTAATATGGTGAGCAACATTGTCGCTGATGGGGTGGGCGGCTTCCACCTCTGCGGGCGTGGGCATGGTATCAACCACGCGGGTGCGAAGTTCATCGGTTTTCAGTGGCATAGAGGACAGCCTTCCTCACATCTTAATCTGTTGCGAAGCCAGTAAGATAGCAAAAATCGCGGCCCTTGAAAGCATGAATGTGATATCCGTAGCGTTTTTAAGGCGATTTTGACCAGAAAAATGCTGGTTAGGGCTGACGACGAGCTAATTTTTTGCCCGTCATCAGTCACCGATAGTTAGGACGAACAGCTCAATGCGAGGCCTTTATTGTCATCTGTTGGCGGGTTGGCCAAGTGCGCGAGCGACGGGTGCTCATCAAAGGGATGGGCAAGTACCGTCATTAAGTCATGGGTTGGTTGTAAGTCGCCTTTTTCAGCCGCCTCGATGGCCGCTTGAGCCAAATAGTTGCGTAAAATATACTTTGGATTGGTGCGTTGCATGCAGGCCAAACGAGTCGAATCATCCAGTGTATGCACGCGCTGTTGGTACGCGGATAGCCACTCGGTTAATGCCTGTGTGTCTTGGCAGATGGGTTTGAACTGGTTCAGGGTGCCGGCCGTTAGGAGTGCGTCACCGCGATACTGACTGAGTTGATAGAAAAAGCACGTATAGTCGGTTTGGTTTTCCTCTAGCAATGCAAAGAGCTGATTAAACAAGTCACTGTCTGATGGCTGTGCGTCGGACAAGCCCAGCTTGTCGCGCATGGCGCGGCTATAGGCAACGTGTAGTCGATGTTCAAAGCCGCCAAGAATATCGTTAATCACATCCTTATCCACGAGAGGCGTAAAGGCATAGCCCAGTGCGGACAGATTCCAAAGTGCGATGGCAGGTTGCTGATTAAACGCATAGCGACCACTGTAATCAGAATGGTTGCAGATATAACCTGGATCGAAATCGTCTAAAAAGGCATAAGGGCCGTAATCGAAGGTCTGGCCGAGAATCGACATATTATCGGTATTCATCACTCCGTGGTTAAAGCCGATGGCTTGCCACTGGGCAATCATGTCCGCCGTTCGCTCGACAATTTCTTGTAGCAATGCGGCATAGGGGGTCTCAGCCTCGGCCAGTTCAGGGAAATGACGTGCAATCACATAGTCGGCCAGCGTGCCTAGCGCCTCATGCTGCTGACTGTAAAACAAGTACTCGAAGTGACCAAAACGGACGTGACTCTCGGTAACGCGAAGTAGCGTTGCGGCAGTTTCGATGCGCTCGCGCATGACTGGGGTGTCGCTGGTGGCCATCGCAAGTGCCTGTGTGGTCGGAATGTTGAGCCCTGTCATGGCGGCACTGGCGAGATACTCACGGAGCGTCGAGCGTAACACCGCACGTCCATCACCGTGGCGGCTGTATGGCGTTTTTCCTGCCCCCTTTAGGTGCCAATCCCACAAGGTGCCATCGGCATCGCGCCATTCCCCTAACAAGACACCACGGCCATCACCGAGCGCGGGGTTATATTGACCAAACTGGTGACCGGTGTATTTCATCGCAAACGGTGTTCGGCCGGCTAACGGCTGCTCTGCGGATAAAATCGCCCGAAACGCTTCCGAGGTGAGCTCGGATTCATTCAATCCAAGCTGTTTTGCCACTTCGGCGTTATAGGTGAAAAGCCGACCGTTTTCGAGCGCGGTTGGCGTGACGTGTTCGCCAAATGCACTGCCAAGCTGGCTAAAACTAAAGCTGATATGTGAGCCGTTAAATACTGCCATGATTCCCCCTATGGTCTTCACTCAAGCCTAACAGGGATTGCGTCGCTAACAAGAGACAGAAAGTAAGGGTATAGCGGGAAATAGGCAGTGCTTGATGGATTTTTATCCGTTTGAGTGGTGTTTTGGCTGCGCATATCAAGATGAAATTGCGTATACTCACCGCCATTACTTTCTACAGCGTTGAGACAATGATTAAACTAGGCCAATACAACACATTGACGGTAGTGAAGCAGGCAGACTTCGGGGTGTTTCTTGATGGTGATGAGTTCGGCAATATTTTGCTGCCAACCCGGTACGTCCCTGAAAATACCCGTGTCGGCGACGAGCTCAAGGTGTTTATCTATTTCGATTCCGAAGACGATATTATCGCCACTACTGAAACGCCATTGGCGCAAGTGGGCGAGTTTGCGTCTTTGCGCTGTGTTGGTGTCAATTCGGTCGGCGCATTTGTCGATTGGGGCTTGAGCAAAGACTTGTTGGTGCCTTTTAGTGAGCAACGTACGCGAATGGAAGAGGGTAAACCTTATGTGGTTCGCGTCTACACGGATAAAGCCTCGGGCCGTATCGTCGCTAGCCGCAAATTCAACAAGTTTATCAGCGACGAAAAGCCGCGTTTAAAAGCGGGCGACAAAGTGTCGGTAATCATTACGGATATCACGGATCTCGGCTTTAAGTGTGTGGTGAATAATCAGCACTGGGGGCTTATTTATCGCGCTGAAGCGTTCGGGAAGCTGTTTATCGGTAAGAAGTTGAGTGCGTTTGTGAAAACGGTGCGCGACGATGGCAAGTTGGATCTCGCTCTACAGAAACACGGTAAAGCGCGGGTTGATGATTTAAGCGATAAAATTTTGCAAACCCTAGATAAAAAAGGGGGATTTTTGCCGCTTAACGACAAAAGCTCCCCGGATGCGATTTTTGCCTTGTTCCGCACCAGTAAAGCGACCTTTAAAAAGACCTTGGGTGGCTTGTACAAGCAACGCAAGATTCGTATTGAAGCGGATGGCATTTACCGCGTTAAGTGACGGCGTCACGCAAGACAAGACAAAAAAAGGCTCGGAACGTCCTGTTCCGAGCTCAGGGAAAGGGCTCATTGGAGCCAGATGCCAATTTAGGTTGTGATTCCACTAAAGTGTAGTTTATCAATACAGCTTTGCCAGTTTCTTTCCCTGCGAACTATTATCAACACCATTTCATATCGATTAAAACAAGTTGCTATCGCGAACTTGATCGCGAGGTAGACCATTTTTAATCCGATTGCCGACCCATTTGCCGAGTCCGAGCACGTCTCCTTGATAGGTCACAATGACATCGCCTTTTTCTGGCGTTTGCTCGGGCCAAATGTCGCGTCCTTGATACCATTCAACGGCTTGTGTCTTGGTGAGCGCAATGGTTTTACATTCAGCGAGTGACTGGGTGCTCAGTGCGATAATCGCCTCGTGTTGCCAGCGATAACCTTTGCGGTGGGTTTCGGCTAACTTGATCCCAATGCGGTCAAACTTCACTTCGCCTAACATAGGTTCGATAGCTGAAGGGAATAGCCATACCTCTTTGTCACGCAACCATAGCGTGGCCGCATCCGGCAGCGATAGCCCAAGTTCCTTTTTAAAGGTGGCGCTTATCTGTTGACTGTCTTTTTGACTCGCCGGTGAAAATGGAAATTTGCCCAGTCGCTTTTTTACACTTGGTGGAGTGGCGGATGCATGTTTACGAATGCGGGCGACAAAAAAGCCCTCGCTGTCAAAAATCTGAGGGTAGAGATGTAAAAAGCCTTCGTCGGTTAGGGCTTGCTCGGCACCCGGGAATAAATCCTTCAGTGACTCAAAAGTGACAGCGTCACCATAAGTTTGCTTGAGCCAGTGGCAAACCGACTGATTTTCGGTGTGGTTCAAGGTACAGGTTGAATACACCAGCACGCCGCCTGGTTTCAGTGCGTGAAACGCGCTATCAATCAGAGCTTGTTGGGTCTGCGCAATCTCATCCACTGAGGCAAGGCTCCAGTTATTCATCGCATCAGGATCTTTGCGAATGGTTCCTTCGCCAGAGCAGGGCGCGTCGAGCAGAATGGCGTCAAATTGCTCGGGTAGCCAGCCGCCGAATACACGGCCATCAAAGTGGGTCAGTGCAACGTTTCTTACCCCACAGCGTTGTACATTGGCATGTAGCCCTTTGATGCGGCTCGCTGAAAACTCATTCGCGACCAAAATACCGCTGTTTTGCATGGAGGCTGCCAACTGCGTGGTTTTTGAGCCCGGCGCGGCCGCAACATCAAGCACATGCTGCCAATCAGGGGCTTGGCCCGGTTCATGCTCGCCTGCCAGCAAGGCAGTGACCGGCATCATCGAGCTTGCTTCTTGAATGTAAAACAGTCCCGCCATGTGTTCAGCCGTATTGCCTAATGGCACTTTGTCATCGTCTTGTCGCTCAATCCAAAACCCTGTGTCACACCAAGGTACGGGAGTCAGTGTCCAATGATGTTCTGCGGCACGTTGCTTAAATGCATCGACGGAAATTTTTAACGTATTGACACGAATACTGCGGCGCAGAGGACGCTGACAGGCAGCGACAAACTCCTCCATGGAGAGGTGCGAGGGCATTGTCGCCTGTATTTGGGCTAAGAAAGCCTCTGGCAGTGAGATATTGGGGTGCAAAACAGGATCTCTTGTTGATTAACTCAAAATTAGCAGCGCAAGATTGTAAACAGATCTTGGTCTTGAGTGTAGGTCGCGGGAGGAGAAAGTCGGTAATTTTGCTCAAAAAGGGCAGCCAAAGAAAATGGCTGCCCGAAAAAATAGCGCTAGGGCTTGGGGATCGCCGTGCGCCATGCAACCCATTCCGCTTTGGGTTCACGGTGCAACAAGTAGTGGCGTTTGTCGTTAGCTTTGGGGGCTAACGGAGAGGTGTCGGGCGTTGCAAAGGCGATTCCACCTTTCAGTAGGCTATCAATGGTGCCGCTTTTTAGGTTGGCACCGGTCAAACCAATCGACACATCCACGCCGGATTGATTCCAAAACACCGTGTTTTCTCGCACCAGATGTGCATACTGCGGCGTGATCTGGACACTGAATAAAACGCGGTCAGCAAACTCGCCCAATTGCACTTTGGAGACAGTGCCTACCTCCATATCGCGATAGAGGATTGGGGTGCCAACAGTAATGGAATGACGTGCATCACTTTCAAGCACCAGTGACAGGCCCCGCGGGTATTTGGGTGAAGCATGTAATTTGAATTGCTGCTTGAATTCGCCCGCACCGGGCACGACTGAAATATAGGTTCCAAACAAAGAATCTAGGTTCTCAGTTTTTGTTAGGCTGAGTACTGGCTGGGTTAGCCAGTAATAGCTCCCTTGACGGGCGAGCTCATTTTTATACTCAGGATACAAACGACCGTGCACGCGGACTGATTGAGTCTTAAAATCCGGCTCTAGCTGGGTAATCTCGCCAACATCTACCCCTTGATAGCGGATTGCGCTGCCAACCTTTAACCCTTTGGCTTCGTCCGTGTTGAGTACAATATCGACCCCGTAACGTGCTGCGTCTTTTCGTGAGGGGTAGAGCTTCCAGTCGCCTTGGCGTTTGTTGCTAATGCCCGGCATAGAGCCAWAGGCGATACCGCCACTGAGTAAAGAACGAAGCGAGCCTGTGTTGATTTCTACGCCACTTAAGTTGGCTTTGATGTCGAGACCGGATTGATTCCAAAATACTGTGTCGCGGTTTATCAGGTGGCGATAGCGATTGTTAACGGCAATCGATATCGTGACGCTTTTGCCATTCAGCTGGTAGCCTTCCACTTGCCCGACGATAAAATTGCGATACATGACCGGACTGCCCTCGTTAATGCTTGGCAGTGCATCAGCCACTAGGGTAAAGCGGGTTTTGCCTTGCGCGTCTTCTCGTGCGTGTTTGGCTTGGATACGTGAGGTATAGAGCGGATAGCTATCGCGTACACCTTGCTTGCCTTGGCTAGTAAAGCTTAATGCGGGATCGGCGATTTGCTCCATAGCAGGCACTACCACATCGAGCCCATTGCCGCTTAACTCACCGGTAATTCCCCCTAATATAAAGAATTGTGATTGTTGTTTGACAAGGTGGCGGTATTGCGGATAGATCACCGCTTTTATCGTGACGGTGTCACTTTCGTTGAGGCCGATGTGGTCAATAAAGCCCACCTGAATGCCGCGATGGAGCACTTTGGTACGAGGCGTAAGGCCGTAAGCGTCATCGGCGTCGAGCGTAACTACCAAGGCATCGGCGGCCTCTTTTTGTTGCTGCTGCCACGTGCTGGCTGAGAAGCGATAATGACTATCAACAGCCGGAGCATCAGGGGAGCCGGGCACCACGGATAAGAAGTTCCCCAACACCAGGTTGCCGATATTTTTAAGACCGTTAAGACCAATCTGTGGCTGTTCGATGGTGATTTGGGTCTCTTGATTGAACAGCCACAGCATACTTGGGTCAATGGCGGCTGTGGCAGACGCGTTTTGGCTGTCAGGATCGATGCGAATCTCGGTAATCTCACCGATCTGCAGTCCTTGATAGGTCACTCGGGCGCCAGCGCCTTGAATACCGTGGTTGGTGGGCAAAGCAATTTCAATGGTTTGGCCACGTTCGGCCGCACTCAGGCTTGGGTATAACCGAAAGCTATCATTATGCGACGCTTGTCGGCTGGTACTCGGTGAATCAAACGTCACACCGCCGGCCACCAAGCTGGCAAGACTATCAAGTTCAACATCGACCCCAGACAGATCGACATTCGCTTTCAAACCACTAACGGACCAAAAGCGCGTGTCTTGCTTCACCAACGCACTGAACTCAGGTTTGATCAATGCAGACAGGGTGACGCCTTGATTATCATCATCAAGACGATAACTGTAGATTTCGCCGACTTGGATTTTACGATAATAAAGTGGCGAGCCGATATTGAGCGAACCCAAGGTCGGTGCGTGGAGCGTAAAGGTCGTGCCAGCTTTGTCCGTCATCTCAGCGGGGGGCTCATCACGTGCGGTAAAGTGAAGGCTAGGTTCACCCGTTCCCGGCTGAAGGGCGATGTAATTCCCCGACACCAGTGTTTCAAGGCCGCTGATCCCCGTTAACGACGCGCGTGGTTTCACTAACCAGAACTCACTGCCGGTCGTCAGTAACTGCTTGGCCTCTGGATAAATCGTGGCATCGACATAAATACCATTGAGATCATCCGCCAAGGTGATATTGCGAACCTTACCGACTTCTAGCCCTTGGTAACGAATGGTTGTTCGTCCCGCTTCTAAGCCTTGCGCATCGCTGAATAGAATTTGAATCCGCTGTCCGGCTTCATTAATGGATTGAAAAACGAGCCATCCCGCTAAGCCTAGCGCCAAGATAGGCAAGATCCATAAAGGAGAAAGGCCATAGGTAGTCTTAATGGTTGGCGTCGGTACGTCGTGTTTGTCGCTCATGATGATCCCATATCAAACGCGTATCAAGGAGGTCAGTGGCCAGCATAGTGAGTACCACCACAATACCAAAAGCAATGGCGCCAGGGCCGGGTGTAAAGTCCATAATGCGGCCACGATCGACGAGCGCGACCATAAATGCAATCACGAATAAGTCCATCATTGACCACTTGCCAATCCATTTCACGCTTCTATACAGCCACATGCGTTGGCGAGGTGTAATGGCGACAGAGGTATGCAAACTAATCAGAATGAAACCAAGTCCGAGAATCTTTGCTACCGGCACAATGATACTGGCGGTAAAAATTATCGCCGCTATTCCCGGCATACCATTGTTAATCAGGCTGGCAACGCCAGAAAATATCGTGTCCTCGAGTCGGATACCGTTCGAGAAGAAAATCGAGATTGGATAAAGGTTGGCGGGCAACAAAAAGACCGCAGCGGTGAGCAGACACGCCCATGTTTTTTGCTCGCTGCGTAGCAGGCGAACGTGTAGGGGACGCTCACAACGTTGGCAATGGGTTTGAGTACCGTGGTATTGCGTCAAGCCACAGTGATCGCAACGAATCAAATTATGGATACTGGTGACAGGTTTAGGGGCTAAGAACGCATCCCAGTAGCGTCGAGTATTAACACGTACAAGCAACACCGAAAGCAGAATTTGTAGCGTGGCGTAGCAGGCGAGCCCCAATGAAAAGYGAAGCTCGGCGTAGTCTTGGATTTTAAAGCACGCAATCGCCAAGCTAACCATAAACACATCCGCCATGACCCAATGACGGAGGTGGTCAATTAGCGTCACGGTAGGCCGGAAAAGGCGAATGTTGCCGTGACGGCGCGCCAAGTGCATGACCAGAATGGCTAAGGTAAAAAGGAGTGGTGCAAGGCTGGCACAAAAGACCACCAGCGCAGTGACAAAGGGATAGCTGGTCCATAGAAGGTTCGCGCCAGTCAGCACCGATACGCTAATATCCTTGCCTAATAGATTGATTGATAACAGCGGTAGCCCATGGGCGGGGAAAAATAGCACCAGTACGGTTAGCGCAATGGCCAACTCACCGTTAAACGATAATCGACGTCCCTGCTGCAATTTGGTGGCGCAGCGTGGGCAGACGGCAAGGTGATCCCAATCGGTCTCGCAACCGGTCAACACAAGATCGCAACCGGGACAGCGAATTAACCCTGTCCGTGGTTGGGGCTCAAGACGAGTGACCGGTTGCGTGCGCATGCTATTTCCCTGCTGCCTGTTGAATGGTGCCATAAAGCGTTTGGTAAACACCCGGGGCGGTCACCAACTCGCCGTGGGTGCCTTTTTGGGTGACTTGGCCATCCTCCAGCACATAAATCAAATCCGCTTCTTTCACCGCAGAGAGCCGATGCGCGACAATCAGGGTGGTGCGACCGGCTAAGAAGGTATGCATCGCTTGGTGCAATGCCCGCTCTGTTGCGGTATCCAATGCCGATGTAGCTTCATCTAGAATGACCAGTTTCGGGTCGCCAAGCAACATTCTCGCGATGGCGACGCGTTGACGTTGCCCGCCCGATAAACGGATCCCTTGTCGTCCCAGCGGTGTATCGAGCCCTTGAGTGAGCTTATTCACAACATCGCCAAGTTGCGCCTGTTCTAGCGCGTGCCAAAGCTCGCTATCAGTCACATCTCGCCCCAAGCTCAAATTATTACGTAGGGTATCGTTAAACAACATGGGTTGTTGTAGTACCACCGCAATTTGTTGGCGAAGCGCGGCTAAATTAAGCTGATTGATCGAATAGCCGTTATAGCGGATATCGCCGCGTTCAACCGGATAAAGGCCCAGCAACAATTGGATCAACGTTGACTTACCGCCACCACTGGCGCCGACCAATGCGACACGCTGTCCCGCTGGGATATGCATATTCAAGCCATTGAGAACAGATTTATCCTCATCATAGGCGAAGTGCAGATCCTCAATCTCGATATCCAACGCTGTATTGTCGCTATCACTTGGATTTTGGCCGTCAGGACGGCGTGCCTCTTCTTGCAAACTCAACACATCGTTGACTCGATTCATGGCTGCTTTAGCGCTATACCATGCAAACTGGATCCCTAACAGTTCCTGAACCGGGCCCAACATAAACCAAAGATAGCCGAACACAGCAAACATTTGGCCAATGGTCAGATCACTAAAAAAGACCATGCCCATCGCGACAGCGCGGAAAAGTTCAAAGCCAATCAAAAACATCAAAAATGATAAGCGTCCCGCGGCCTCTGACTGCCAAGCATATTTATCGGCACTGACTTTAATATCGCCTGCACTTTGATCCAATTGGTGAAGGTATTCACGCTCTCGGTTGGCGGCGCGGAGTTGGTAAAGCCCATCGAGTGTATCGACGAGACGTTGCTGGAAACGTTCAAACGCTTGGTTTTCTCGTTTTTTAAGATGTTTAACCCGTTGGCCTAGAGCGCGACTTAAGGCAACTACGATCGGGTTGATGAGCAAAATAAAAAGCCCTAACCGCCAATCCAGCCACAAAAGCACCACCGCGGTGCCCATTACGGTGAGAATGCCGATAATAAACTTACTCAGCGTAGTACCAATAAATTTATCAATGGTTTCGACATCGGTCACCAAATGAGACGTTAACCCGCCACTGCCGCGCAGTTCATACTCTTGCATGCTCACACGGCCTAATTTCGCAATCAGGTGTTGACGAATTTTATAGGTAATGGCTTTGCCGACCAGGGTGAACTGACGGCTTTGAAGGATGTTAAGCGCTTGGCTGGTGGCACGCATCAACACCACAATGACAAGCACCGCCGCGATATAAAAAGCGGCATGCTGCCAAGCTTGTGGCAATACGTGGTTTAGCACCGCGAGCCCCCAATCGGGTTTATCGAGCAGCACTTCATCGACCAGTAAAGGCATCAGTAAGGGAATGGGCACGCTGATCAGGGTGGCGGCTATTGCCACAATATTGGCCCAAATCAGGCGGGTACGATGAGGTCGGGCTTGGTCAAGAAGCCAGCGCCAAGTAATCATAAATCAAGATACTCAATTGAAATGTCTTTGGATTATTTCTATTGTAATGGTCTTGTTGTTTGAGATGCAGTGATTTATGGAAAACAAAGCTGATTTTTACCGTCTGTTAACCCAACAAGCGGTTGCTTTATGTGAGGGCGAGCCAAGTTTGATTGCAAAACTGGCGAACGTGAGCGCATTACTGAATAGCCAACTTGAAGACATTAACTGGGTGGGTTTTTACTTGAGTGATGGCAAAGAGTTGGTGTTGGGACCATTTCAGGGGCTGCCGGCGTGCGTTCGGATCCCGTTTGAAAAAGGGGTTTGCGGCGCCGCCTTTAGCCAAGATAAAGTCATGCGGATTGAAGACGTACACGCATTTGAGGGGCATATAGCCTGTGATGCCGCCAGTAACGCTGAACTTGTCGTCCCGGTTAGAATCGACAACCAACTCCAAGCTGTGCTTGATATTGATAGCCCAACCGTGGGTCGTTTTGACCAAGAAGATGAACAGGGCCTGACTACCTTGGTCAAAGAAATGCAAAAACACCTGTAATTTCGTCAATCTCGGTAGTTTTTTAATATCAGGTATCTATAATACGCACCACTTTCATACTTAAATACACGTAGATATTCTGCTGCAGCTTGACTACAGCAGGCCAGGAAAAAACATGGAAAATACTGAAAAGCTCGCGAACAGCAAAGAAGTCATTGCCTACATTGCTGAACGTTTCCCTAAATGTTTTACTGTTGAAGGCGAAGCCAAGCCACTAAAAATTGGCATTTTTCAAGATCTTGCAGAACGCTTGAATGATGACCCTAAGGTAAGCAAAACTCAATTGCGAGCCGCGCTTCGCCAGTACACGTCTTCCTGGCGTTATCTGCACAGCGTGAAACCGGGTGCGTCACGCGTCGATCTTGATGGCAACGCGTGTGGCGAGCTAGAACAAGAGCATATTGATCACGCGGCTCAAACTCTTGCTGAAAGCAAAGCGCGTGCGGCGGAACGTCGTAAGCAACAAGCGAAAAAAGCAGACGGTCAAGGCAAAACGCCAGCCAAAGGCAAAAAAGCGGCAGCTCAAACGGCAAAAGCTCGTACGAGTAAACCAAAGCCAGCTAAAATGACTAAGAAAGCTAAAGAGCCACGTCGCGAACTCAGCGCCAGCGACGTTGTCGTAGGAAAAGACGTAAATGTGAACATGGGCAATGGTAATCTGCCAGCGACCATTGTTGAAATTAACAAGGATGAGGTGCGTGTTCGTCTTACTAACGGTTTGACCATGTTAGTGAAAGCGGAGCACCTCAGCGCCTAAAGGAGACTCCTCGACGCATGTTTTGTCGACGCCGCTTTTCGGCTATCGCTGCCAGCTTGATGCTGGCAGCGTCTGCCCAGGCCGTAGAGGCCAACTTTCAACTCAGTGATTTGCCAACACTTTCCGCTGAACCCCAACACAAAACCGCTTCAAAGCGTGTCACCTCGCGCTTTACTCGCTCGCATTACAAGCAGTTTTCTCTTGACGATGCTTTCTCGGCCGGGATCTTTGAGCGTTATCTCGAGACGTTAGATTACAACCGTGTCTTTTTAACCCAGAGCGATGTCGATACCTTATCGCGTTGGAAAGACCGGCTGGACGATCAGCTCAAAGATGGGGAAACCGACGCGGCCTACGAAATCTACAATTTGGTGCTCAAAAAGCGCTTTGAGCGATACCAATACGCACTCGAGGTTCTCGATAAGCCGTTTGATTTCTCTAAAGACGAGTCAATGGTCCTCGATCGCACCGAACTGCCTTGGGCGGCCAATGAGCAAGAACTCGATGCGATTTGGGATAAGCGGATTAAAAATGATGCGTTGAATCTCCGTCTTACGGGGAAAGACGATGACGATATTCGCGAAACTCTAGGTAAGCGCTATAACAGCGCATTGAAGCGTCTCACTCAAAGTCACAGTGAAGATGTGTTTCAAGTCTACATGAACGCCTTTGCGAGAGAAGTGGACCCGCACACTAGCTATCTCTCTCCACGTAATGCTGAGCAGTTCCAATCTGAGATGAACCTGTCACTCGAAGGGATTGGTGCGGTGTTGCAGGTGAAAGATGAATATACAGTGATTCGCTCGCTGGTGGCCGGTGGCCCTGCCTCTAAGTCTAAACAGTTATCGCCCGGAGATCGCATTATCGGTGTCGGTCAAGAAGACGAGGCGATGGTGGATGTGATTGGCTGGCGACTCGACGATGTCGTCGAGCTGATCAAAGGACCGAAGGGAAGCGAGGTCCGGCTACAGATTTTGCCTGAAGGCGCCAACGCTAAAAGTTACAGCGTCACTATTACCCGTGACAAAATCCGCTTAGAAGACCGCGCGGTCAAATCCGACGTGATTGAACGTGGCGATCAAAAAGTAGGGGTGCTGACGGTACCGGGCTTTTATGTCGGCTTGGCTGAAGATACCAAGAAAGAGTTGGCAGCGCTCACTGCGCAAAATGTCAGTGGTATCGTGGTGGACTTGCGTAATAACGGTGGCGGCGCTTTGAGTGAAGCAACAGCGTTGAGTGGCTTGTTCATCGACAAAGGTCCTATTGTGCAAGTGCGCGATAGCTACGGTCGAGTTAAGGTCAATAATGACAGTGATGGCAAGAGTTTCTACAACGGGCCGATGACGGTACTGATTAACCGTTACAGTGCGTCGGCGTCAGAGATTTTTGCCGCGGCCATGCAAGATTACCACCGTGCGATTGTGCTTGGCGAACAGTCATTCGGTAAAGGTACAGTGCAGCAACACCGCTCGCTAAATCATATTTATGATTTGTTCGAAAAGCCTTTAGGTTACGTGCAATATACCATTCAAAAATTCTATCGCATCAGTGGTGGCAGTACCCAAAATAAAGGCGTGGTACCCGACATTGCGTTTCCATCGCCGGTATCCCCCGATGAAACTGGTGAGAGCATGGAAGACAATGCGTTGCCATGGGATCAAATTGCCCCTGCGGAATACTCGGCAATGAAGCTGCCTGATGACGTGATTGATGCGTTGACCAAGCGCCATCAAACCCGTATTGCTTCAGACCGTGAGTTTGGTTTTATCCGCGAAGACATTGCGCTTTATCAGCAGGAAAAAGATAAAAACAGTATTTCCTTGAATGAGAAAGTGCGTCGGCAGGAAATGGATCGCGAGGATAAAGAACGTTTGGCGCGCCTAAATGTACGTCAAAAAGCCATGGGCGAACTGCCGTTTAAATCGCTTGAGGATGTGCCGAAGGATTACGAAGAGCCGGACGCCTACTTAGAGGAAGCGGCGAGCATTACCAATGATCTTGCCTCCCTAATCGCTAACCGTTGATCATCCTCGGTTGGTGTCGCGACAAGCCTAGGCAATTGCCTAGGCTTTTTTTATGACATGGAGATGACGTGCCGATATTGATGAACCGATAAAACGAGATCAATATCAAAAAATTGTAGCATTTTGAGATCTGCGTCTAACCTTATTGATAGGAATAACGGTCAGTGGGGTGAGTTATGCGTCTCTTACTTGGGTGTATGTTAGCGATCATCGTGTCGCTTCCGGTTCGTAGCGAAGAGCTCTCTCGCGTGGATTTCCCATTACTGCTGGGAGATTGGTATTGGTTTAGCGACATGCCCGTTGAGCAAGCCCCACATCCTTACAAAGCGATTAATCTGTCTTTTAATTCCAATTACGAGTTTCGTATCGATTTGTTGCGTCATGATGGACAACTCGAAACCGCTGCTGGGCAGTACGACATCAACGAGAACATATTACGCCTGTACGATAATGAAGGCATCGAGCAGCGGCATGCCTATCAGCTCAATCATAACCAATTGCAACTGCAAGGTGCGGTCTTTACCAAGCTTCTGCCAGAAGATTTAAGCGGTTTGTGGCGTTCTCATAGCATCTCAGGCGAAGATGTGAGTGAACACGTTGACGGAGTATCGCTGCAATTACGGCCTGACTTCTTATTCGCGATGCAGGTGCGCGGGGATGATGGGAGCTCAGTCACTCATCGCGGGGTCTATTTGGTGGAAGGCGACAACCTGATGTTGATCTACCGTAACGGCCGGCACTCATCGCAATTCCAACTGGCGGCAGATACCTTGCGGTTAACCAATGATGTGTTTGGGATGGAAGCGATTCTGGAACGGCAATAGTGCGCCAAACAAGACAATAAGCCATCACGCGCTGAAAAAAATGCCCGCATCACAGCGGGCATTTTTGTACCTGATTCTTTTAATCAATCAGTCTAAATGCGGCTTTCAGCGCACTCAAATGCGCCTCGTCTTTACAAATTGCTTTGTTTGGCTCATCGGAGATTTTGGCGACGGGTTTGCCTTGGCAGCTAGTGAGTTTGATCACCACGTTGAGGGTTTTCACGTCGGGTAGATCACAGGTTAATTGGGTACCAATTCCAAACGATGTTTGCACCCGCCCTGAAAAATGGCGATAGATATGAATAGCCTTGGCCAGCGTGAGGCTGTCAGAGAAGACCAACGTCTTAGAGTCAGGGTCGATATCATGATGCTGGTAGTGGGCAATGGCTTTTTCTCCCCAAGCGATGGGGTCGCCACTGTCATGACGCAGGCCGGTAAAGGCTTGCGAGAGTTCGCTGTCAAAATCACGAAGGAAAGCATCCATATTGATGCAATCGGTCAGGGCGATGCCCAGACTGTTTGGATATTCCTTTAACCAAACACGTAGCGCGAGCTGTTGTGAATCGGCCAACGCTCCCGCCAGCTGCTGATGCGCTTGAAACCACTCATGAGCTTGGGTACCAACTGGAGGCAGGCCAAGCTCTTTCGCTAACCAAACATTGGAGGTGCCTTTTAGCGGGGGATAAGCGGCTTTCAGGCGTTTAACGATGGCATAGTGCACATCACGCGAGAAGCGGCGACGTGTGCCGAAGTCGACCAATTGAAAGTCATCGGCAAAGCCGTCTTCGGGTAAATGATTCAGTTTCTCCTCAAGTCGCGCCAATGCGTGCTCCACCCCGAACGTGGGGTAGCAGATGCGATTCCGTAACTCACAGATAATCGCGAGTAATGGCACTTCCCAGAGAATCACTTCGCACCACGGACCAGCAATATGAATCGCCAGCTGTCCTTCTTCGATAGTGACAGTGACTTGCTCTGGGCGAAGCTGAAAGTGCTTCAGGTATGAGAGAAAATCTGCTTGATAGAGCTCGAGCGAGGCCAGATAATTTAACTCCTGCTCAGTAAAGCGCAGTAAGCCTAGCGCGTTCACTTGCGCTATCACCGCGTCTTTTAGCGGAGTCAAATTCTCATCACTCCGACAATAGAAGTCCGCGGTGACGTGAACGTCACGATAGTGATGAAAGACGGCTTGCTGCATATTCAGCTTGTATGCGTCCGTATCCAGCAGTGAAGTGATGATCGGATTGTGCATGCGTGTGGAACGCCTTACGTGTTACAAAACGAAATTGGCGTCATAGTACCGCAATTTCTGTAAAATTTAACCGTCGTCACATTATATTTCCTGCCGGATTGGCAGCCTGCGTTGACAATATGCTGCACAATTCGCCAATTTGAGAGGTTTTATCGTCATATTGACAGTTTGTGAGGCGTTTTTTACACATCGCATACGCAAACAATTGATAACAAAGTGTTAAACCTATAGTCATCTTTTTGCGAGCGCGGTATGGTATAGCACGCTGCTCGCCAAGGTTGGCGTCAGGCAGTCACTGACACGATTTGTTGGCTGAGGTACACCCAATAATAAGGATTCAACATGTCTCAACAACCCACTGCGAAATATCGTAAAGATTATCGCGCCCCTGATTTTACCATCACTGACCTAAACCTAGAGTTTGATCTTGAGCCAAACGCAACCTTGGTAACGGCCGTGAGCCAAGTGAAGCGTTTAAATGACAATGCGACTGACATTGAACTGGATGGCGAAAACCTAAAGTTAGTGCGTATCGACATCAATGGCGATGCATGGACGGCCTACAGTGAAGAGTCAGGCAAACTCATCATCCGTGATGTGCCTGCGGCGTTCACACTCACGATCCAAACCGAGATCGATCCAGAAAATAATTCGGCCCTTGAAGGTTTGTATATATCAGGCGGTGCGTATTGCACGCAGTGTGAAGCAGARGGCTTCCGCCGTATTACTTACTATCTCGATCGCCCGGATGTATTGGCACGTTTCACCACCAAGGTGATTGCGGATAAAGCGTCTTATCCATACTTGCTGAGTAACGGTAACAAAATTGCGTCGGGCGAGTTGGATAACGGTCGTCATTGGGTTGAGTGGCATGACCCGTATGCAAAGCCAAGCTATCTGTTTGCGCTAGTTGCTGGTGATTTTGATGTGTTGCGTGACAGCTTTGTGACACGTTCAGGCCGTGAAGTGGCCCTCGAAATTTTCGTGGATAAAGGCAACTTAGWTCGCGCCGATCACGCCATGGTTTCGCTTAAGAATGCGATGAAATGGGATGAGGCACGCTTCGATCTTGAGTATGACCTTGATATCTACATGATCGTGGCCGTTGATTTCTTCAACATGGGTGCCATGGAGAACAAAGGCCTAAATATCTTTAACTCCAAGTATGTGCTTGCCAATGCAGAGACGGCAACCGATGCCGACTATTTGGGGATTGAGGCGGTTATTGGTCATGAATACTTCCATAACTGGACGGGGAACCGAGTCACCTGTCGTGATTGGTTTCAGCTGAGCCTGAAAGAAGGGTTAACGGTTTTCCGCGATCAGGAGTTTTCGTCTGACTTGGGCTCCCGCTCGGTCAACCGTATTGAAAATGTTCGCGTTATGCGCGGGCCTCAATTTGCTGAAGATGCAAGCCCGATGTCGCATCCGATCCGCCCGGAAAAAGTGATCGAAATGAATAACTTCTACACCCTTACCGTATATGAAAAGGGCAGTGAAGTGATCCGCATGATGCACACCATTCTTGGCGAAGAAGGGTTCCAAAAAGGCGTGAAGCTCTACTTTGAACGCCATGATGGCACCGCTGCAACGTGCGATGACTTTGTGCAAGCAATGGAAGATGCCTCAGGGATTGATTTAACCCAATTCCGACGCTGGTACAGTCAGTCGGGCACGCCGGTTCTCAATGTATCTTCAACCTATGACGATGCCACTAAACAACTGGCATTGCATGTGAAGCAACATACGCCAGCAACGGCCGATCAAGCGGAAAAACTACCATTGTATATTCCGCTCGATATTGAACTATATCGTTCAGATGGCAGTGTTATTGAGTTACAGCGTCACGGAGAGCCTGTACACCATATTTTGGCGGTGACTGAAGCAGAGCAAACCTTTATTTTTGATGCGGTGGATGAGCAGCCAGTGATTTCGTTACTACGCGAGTTCTCGGCACCGGTGAAGCTTGAGTATGATTACCAAGATCAARACCTAACCTTCTTGCTGCAATACGCGCGCAATGATTTTGCTCGTTGGGATGCCGGACAAAGCTTGCTGGCAAAACACATCAAGGCCAATGTGGCACGCGTACAAAATGATGAAAAGATAGTGATCCCAGCGTCAGTGGTTGATGCCTTCCGTGGAGTACTACTGAGCGAAAACACTGAACCGGCATTGATTGCAGAAGTGCTCAAGTTACCTTCTGAAAACGAAGTGGCGGGCTGGTTTGAGGTTGTAGATGTGGATGCGATTCACATGGTCATGGCGGCTTTCAAACAGCAATTCGCGGATGAAATGGTTGATGAGCTGGAAACGGTTTATCGCCAATATATGCAAGCGTCATATGAAATCAGCCATAAAGCGATTGGTGAGCGTGACTTACGCAACACGTGTTTAAGCTATCTTGCACATACTGAAAACGGCAATGATTGGGTCGAAGCACAATACCGTAATGCCAACAACATGACCGATACAATGGCAGCACTGCATGCGGCCAACGCCGCGCAACTGCCATGCCGCGAGTCCTTGATGAAGCACTTTAGCGACCAGTGGCAGCATGACGGGCTAGTGATGGATAAGTGGTTTGTGCTGCAAGGTATAAATCCGGCAGAAAATGCCTTGGAAGGGGTGAAAGCACAAATGGCTCATCCGGCATTTAGCCTTAAGAATCCAAACCGAACCCGTAGTTTGATTGGTGCCTTTTGTTCGCGTAACCCTGCGCACTTCCACGCCAAAGATGGGAGTGGCTACCGATTCTTGAAAGAGATCTTGGTAACGTTAAACGAATCGAACCCGCAAGTGGCTTCTCGTTTAATCGATCCATTGCTTAAACTGGCGTATTACGACACTGAACGTCAGCAGCATATGCGCCAAGTACTACAAGAGTTGGCTGACATGGATAACTTGGCTAACGATTTGTACGAGAAAGTGCAAAAAACGCTCGAACAATAGGGCGAGCTAATCGTGACCCAATGATCATCAAGCCGTCCAATTTGGGCGGCTTTTTTGTTACCCTGTGCAGAGAAAAAATGACTGAGTATCAACACGATGGATTATCGTTTTAACGTCAATATTTCCTATTCAGAGTATCAGCTCTATTACAGTGGCGCCGCGTCGAGTGTGGTGGTCACTACCGATAAGGGATTACGCTTGCAAATTCCCGCCGCACGCTTTCGTCCTTATCTCTCACAACTCGGTATACGAGGCCGTTTTAAACTTACCACCGATGAGGAGAATCGCTTTCGCTCTCTCGAGCGCATCGCCTAACCAAACGTAGCAAAGGAAATAGCTACACCAGTCACATTCTCGCGAAATTCGTATAAATCCAGCTGTTTAGATATAACGTTTTTGTGTAGCAAGCCTTACACTAGGCAGTGCGTATGTTAACGCAATGTTTACCTCTAATACTTACTACAAAGATAACGTCTAAAAAAGGACTACGGAGTTCCAGAATGACCTCGCGTGACCCTATAGTACCGGTGTTACTTGAGAAAGTTTATCAACTGATTGCCGATAAACTGGATGATACTCAACAGCCACTCGTCGATGCATTAGCCAAAAGGATATTGGGTCAAATTTCTGATAATGATTTGCAGGAACGCAATGAATCAGATCTCTATGGTGCCGTGATGAGCATGTGGCATCACCTCAACACATTCGAACAAGATAAAATATTCGTTAAGGTCTTTAATCCCAGTCTCAGTGGTAACGGTTGGCAATCAACCCATACCATTGTCGAAATCCTCGCCCCGGATGCGCCGTTTTTGGTAGATTCCGTCCGTATGGCCCTCAATCGATTGGGGATCACGACACACCTGATGCTAAACACGCCCGTGAAAGCGTTGAAAAACCAACAAGGTGATGTGGTTGAGATCAGCGGTGAGAATGGCCAATTCCAAAGCACTTTCCACATCGAAATCGATAAGATGTCAGAAGATGCTGAAATGGCAGCGTTGGAAAAAGAGCTCCATGAAACGCTGACCGATGTGGTGATGGTCGTGAATGATTGGCAGCCAATGCGCAAGCAAATGCTGTCTTTGGTGAAATCACTGAAAGAGGCCGCGCTGCCGTTTGACGATGAGCGCCGTCAAGAAGCGATTGAATTTCTGACTTGGATTACCGAAAACAACTTTACCTTCATGGGTTACAAGTGTTTTGACCTTGTGGCCGTTGAAGGGGACTATGAGCTTCGCGCCTCCAGTGAATGTGATGCACTCGGTCTGGCCAAAAAGCACAAATCTCCGAATGTGGTGCGCTTGTCGGAAATGCCCGAGTCTGCGCGTGCAACGGCATTAAAGAAAGAGCTGTTGGTACTGACCAAAAGCAATGCGAAATCCCGTGTGCACCGACCTGCCTATGTTGACTATATCGGCATCAAAAAATTTGATGCGCAGGGAAATGTGATTGGTGAGCATCGCTTTACGGGGCTGTATGCGTCATCGGCGTATAACCAATCGACCTCCAGTATTCCGGTATTACGCAATAAAGTACGCCGCATTCTGGATAACAGCGGCTTCTATCAAGAGTCTCATTCGTGGAAAGCACTGGCGAACATCCTCGAAAACTATCCACGTGATGAGCTGTTCCAAGCGACCGAAGATGAGATGCGTAATGTCGGTATGGGCGTCGTGCAAATGCAAGACCGTGACATGCTGCGTGTGTTCGTCCGTCGAGATCCGTTTGGCCGTTTCTTCTCATGTATGGTGTATATCACGCGTGAGCGGTACAACACGGAATTTCGTCGTCAGACGCAACGTATTTTCCAGCAGTACTTTGGTTCTGATCAGGATGTTGAGTTCAACACCTTCTTCTCTGAAAGCCCATTGGCACGCACGCACTACATTGTGCGGGTCGATAATAACAACTTCGATATTGATGTGAAAAAGATTGAGCAAAACCTTACCGAAGCGGCTTCATCATGGGATGACCGTTTACAAGAAGCGGTGATTGCCAACTTTGGCGAAAACCGAGGTACGCCGATCGCGAAGCGTTACCTACGCGCGTTCCCTCGTTCCTATAAAGAAGCGATGTTGCCTGGTTCTGCGGTGGCTGATATTGAACGTTTGGAAGGCTTAAGTGACGACCATAAGTTGGACATGTTGTTCTATCGTCCACAAGAGGTGAGTCATCACTCGAATGCGGTGAGCTTGAAACTGTTCCAAAAAGGCGAGCCGATCCACTTATCCGATGTAATGCCAATGTTGGAAAACCTCGGTCTGCGTGTCATTGGTGAATCGCCGTATGAAGTCGAAACCAGTCATGGTGACATCTATTGGATTCTCGACTTCTCSATGTTGCACAGTGCCGGTTCAGCCTTCAACTTGTCGAAAGCGCGGGATCGTTTCCAGCAGGCTTTCGCTGATATTTGGCACGGACGGTTGGATAACGATGGGTTTAACCGTTTAGTCTTGAATGCAGGGCTATCGGGCCGTGAAGTGACTATCCTTCGTGCCTATGCGCGTTATATGCGACAAGTCGGTTTTCCGTTTAGTCAGGCATACATTGAAGAGACGCTGGCGTCCCATCCTGATCTGGCGAGTTTGCTGGTTCAACTGTTCAACAAACGGTTTGATCCGGCGGCGAAGAATACGCAGCGTGCGCAAGACAAATTGATCGCCCAGATCGAAGACGCGCTTGAGCAAGTGGAAAGTCTGGATGACGATCGGATTATCCGTCGTTATATGGAAATGATGTTGGCGACATTGCGCACCAACTTCTTCCAAAAAGATCCAGAGAATGGCCTGGAAAAGCCGTATCTATCATTAAAATTGCAACCTGCAGACATTCCCGAGATCCCTCAACCGGTGCCAGCCTACGAGATCTTCGTATACTCACCCGATGTGGAAGGTGTGCATCTGCGCGGGGGGAAAGTCGCTCGGGGTGGTTTGCGCTGGTCAGATCGTCAAGAAGACTTCCGTACCGAGGTGCTTGGCCTCGTTAAAGCGCAACAGGTGAAAAATACCGTGATTGTGCCGGTAGGCGCGAAAGGCGGATTCGTCTGTAAACGCCAACACCAGTTTACCGGTCGCGATGAGATCTTTGCAGAAGGTCAACGCTGTTACCGTATTTTCATTCAAGGCCTGTTGGATATTACGGATAACATCATCGAGGGCGAACTGACCCCGCCGAATGAGGTGGTACGCCATGATGATGATGACGCTTATCTGGTGGTTGCGGCGGATAAAGGCACGGCAACCTTCTCTGATTTGGCGAACAGTGTCTCAGCACAATACAACTTCTGGTTAGGGGATGCCGGGCGGCGATGTATTTGGTAATGGCATGTTGCTTTCTAAGCATATTCGCTTAGTTGCGGCCTTTAACCATATGCATATCTTTATTGACCCAGATCCGGACGCCGCAAAAAGTTGGAAAGAACGTGAGCGTTTATTCAACTTGCCTCGTTCTAGTTGGGAAGACTATGACAGCAAGCTGATTTCAAAAGGCGGGGGCGTTTTCTCTCGTCGTGCGAAATCCATCACCTTGACGCCAGAGATCCAAAAGCTATTGGGTACGCGCAAGCAATCCATGGCGCCGAACGACTTGATCAAGCAGATCCTACAAACCAAAGTGGATCTGCTCTGGAATGGCGGGATTGGGACGTACGTGAAAGCCGCAAACGAGACCCATACCGAAGTGGGTGATCGTGCGAATGACGGATTACGTGTTAACGGTAAGGAAGTAGGTGCGCGCATTATCGGTGAGGGCGGTAACCTCGGTATGACGCAATTAGGGCGTATTGAATATGCACTAAAAGGTGGTCGTGTTAATACTGACTTTATTGACAATGTGGGTGGCGTTGATTGCTCGGATAACGAAGTAAACATCAAGATCCTATTGAATGGCTTGGTGGCATCCGGTGATCTTACCTTGAAAAAGCGTAATCAACTGCTGGAGAAAATGGAGAATGATGTTTCTGAGATTGTGCTGGAAGATGCCTACAGTCAAAGTGAATCTATCTCTGTCACGCACAACCAGCAAGCGTCGTTGCTCAAAGAGCAGATCCGCTTTATTCATTATCTCGAGAAAGAGGGCAAGTTAGATCGTGCGCTTGAGTATTTGCCTGATGATGAGACGCTCGCGGAACGTAACTTGCGTGGAAATGGTTTAACACGTCCAGAAATTGCCGTGCTGGTCGCGTACGGCAAAATGGTGTTAAAAGAGCAGCTGGTGGTCGATGAGGTGACACAAGATAGTCACTTTGGTCAACTGCTCCCCGGTTATTTCCCGAAAGAGTTACAACGTCACTATCGTCAAGAGATGGAGTCGCACCCACTGCGTGGTGAGATCATTGCGACTGTGCTGGCGAACCAAATGTCGAATGATATGGGCTTTAACTTTATCACCCGTATGCAAGACGAAACCGGTGCCAGTGTTAGTGACATTGCTAAATCTTACGCGATTGCTCGTGAAGTCTTTGGTTTCGAACAGATATTTGATGATGTTCGCGCATTAGATAACCAAGTGAGCGCGTCCGTTCAATACGACATTTTGTTCCGTTGTCGTCGCATGTTGCGTCGTGCGACTCGCTGGATGCTTCGCAACAAACGCAAAGGCGAGAGCATTGAAGCGCAAGTAGCGTTTTATCGTCCTGCGTTACAAAACTTGGCAGCGAACCTGGATAGCTACTTGGTCGACAGTGAGATTAAAGAGCACGACGATCAGGCGGAGAAACTGCGCAAAGCGGGTGTACCCGACGAGTTGGCAAGCAAAGTGTGCCGCTTGACCAGCATCTTCTCGGGCCTCGACTTGGCGCAAGTATCCGAGCAGCTAGATAAACCGTTCGAGCTGGTGGCACGCTTGTACTATGTGCTGGGTGATACCTTATCGCTGCATTGGTTCTTGAAACAAATCAACAACCAACCGGTCGACAACCACTGGCAGGCGCTTGCACGTGCTTCATTCCGAGAAGATTTGGATTGGCAGCAACGTTTGCTGACTGCGCGCATTGTTTCAGAAATGGATCCGAAACAAGACGCAGAAGTAGGACTCGACGCTTGGATGGAGGAGCATGACATGATTCTGGGCCGCTGGCGCAGCATTGTGGATGAGTTCAAAGTCGGCTCGGTCCATGAATTTGCGAAATTCTCGGTTGCGCTGCGCGAATTATCGCTTTTAAATTTGAATTAAAGCAGTAATAAGGCAATAATCTAGCCCCGTTTATAACGGGGCTTTTTTATTAGGAGGGATAATGCTATACCGCCTCGCCAGACCGGCAATCTTTCAATTGGATCCAGAAAAAGCACACGACGTCACGATCAGCTCGCTTTCCCGTTTTCATTCGACCCCCCTTCGTTTTATCTACTCTCAGCATCTTCCTCCTCGTCCTGTTACCGTTATGGGACTCAACTTCAAAAACCCTGTTGGTCTTGCCGCAGGGCTTGATAAAAATGGTGAGTGCATAGAAGCGTTTGGAGCGATGGGATTTGGCTTTGTCGAAGTCGGAACGGTGACACCACGACCACAACCAGGAAATGATAAGCCGCGATTGTTCCGCATCAAAGATGCAGAAGGGATTATTAATCGCATGGGCTTTAATAACCTGGGTGTGGATGCGCTGATTGAAAACGTTAAAAAAGCCAAAGGGTTTGATGGGATCCTCGGCATCAATATCGGCAAAAATAAAGATACGCCGATTGAGAAAGGCACGGATGACTATGTCATTTGTATGCAAAAGGTATATGCATACGCCGATTACATTGCGGTGAATATCTCGTCTCCCAACACGCCTGGGCTGCGAAGCTTGCAATACGGTGAAGCGCTAGATGAATTGCTGAGTACCTTGAAAGCGGAACAAGCGCGCTTGAGTGAAGAGCAGGGCAAGTATGTGCCGCTTGCGGTCAAGATAGCACCTGATCTGACTGAAGAGGAAATTGAGCAAGTTGCGCAAACATTAGTGCGGAATCAGATTGATGGGGTGATCGCCACGAACACCACCTTAGATCGCGCACTGGTTGATGGTATGCCACATTACCAAGAAGCGGGCGGTCTCAGTGGTCGACCTGTACAACTGAAGAGCACCGAAGTTATTCGCCGTCTTCACCAAGCCTTAGAGGGTGCCTTACCCATTATTGGAGTCGGTGGGGTTGATTCGGTGATGGCGGCTCGCGAAAAAATGGCTGCCGGTGCTGAGCTGGTACAAGTTTACACTGGGCTGATTTATCAGGGACCGGGTTTAGCGAAGCAATTAGTTCGTAATATCCGGAATCGCTAATGCTTGATTTGGGCGATGACATGCTATTTCGCGTCGCCATCAGTGCCAAACACCTCATCCCCGATGCGTTCTCTGAGTCCCCATTCTCTGTAGAGGACGCATCCCTTTTTCAGAGCATGACAGATACCTTGTCATGCCTCGATTTGTCGGCTCCTCGACGAGCCGAACTCGCTTTGAACGCAGTGGCAGCCTATCGCTTCCACAAACCTATCTTGCCGAAAAGTTGGTTTTTTGACCCTCAGCTTGAACCGCTCTCAGCGCCTGAGTGTGGTCAGGTTGTAGAGCTTCAAAGCCAAGCGGGAGATAGGGCGCCATTTCTAATCATAGAAAACGCAGGCTCGGCTTCATTGTGCATGCTCGCTCGTGAGGCCGATTTTCAGCTTAGCGACAATAAAACCTTGGCGTTTTGTGGTGCGATTAAAGTAATGAACGACCGGTTATCTCAATTCATACCTCAAACAAATAACCGAAAAGGTCGATTTGCGTTAGTGGGCTGAGTACCATTTTTGGTACCAGCCCACGCTTTATTTGCTTCCCCCCTTAAAATCTCCGTTCATCATTCACGAATTTTCTCCGCTTCCTTGGCCAAACTCGTTTCTAATGACGAACAGCCTGTCGATTAAAATGTGATCTGTATCTACTGATTGAACAAAATTTATTCGAAAAGTCGCACTGCCATGAGGCCAATCTGACGTAAAAGACACCACTTTTGCGGCAATCTATTACCGCTTTTTTCCTATTTTTTCATATTATACGCTTTCAAATATACCTTTTGGTCTATACCAGTTAGGGGTGGCATTATTGTTGCCTGATGGGATTTAATCTGTTTAGCTAAAAGCACGACCGCTTTGTTTGCATGAGCTTTGTTCATAGTGAATGCTTACCAATTGCTATGTTGATTCGCCGCCAACCCTCGCCACGAAAGGGATTTATCCTAGTGTTTCCGTTGAGAAACAGGGTGCGATCGTGGGTAGATGTGTTTGTGTCTTAACAGAAACAGTTGGTAGGGGGAGATTGATTCTTATCAGAAACAAATTGGTGGTGATTATTTCAACAATCAATGTGGATGATGTGGCTTAATCCCACGAGTATGTTCAGTTTGATGTATAATCGGCGCCAATTTGATAAATGACGCCCCAAGGGTGTAGAGAACCAATGAAACACTATCTCGCGATAACCGCTCGAGGCCTCGAGCACTTGCTTGCACAAGAGCTAGAACAACTCGGTGCCACCAACCTCAAACAAGTTCACGCAGGCGTGAAGTTTAAAGCCGACGACGCAACCCTGTATCAGTGTTGTTTATGGAGCCGTATTGCTTCTCGCTTTGTGTTGGTACTGAGTGAGTTTACGGTGCGCGATGATATGGATCTCTATCTCGGCGCCACCGCCATCAATTGGCCGGATTACTTTCATTCCAGCCAGCGTATTGCCGTCGACTTTAACGGGACTAACCGTGAAATCCGCAACAGCCAATACGGTGCGCTGAAAGTAAAAGACGCTATCGTCGATAAGTTTGAAAAAATGAACTTTCCTCGACCGAGTATCGATCGCGAGCAGCCCGATTTACGCATTCATATGCGCTTATCTAAAGAGCAGGGCGTGCTGGGTATCGATATGGTTGGCAGTGGTTTGCACCAACGCGGATATCGTACACAAGCTGGTGCGGCGCCATTGCGTGAAACCCATGCTGCTGCACTGGTAAAACGTTGTGGTTGGCAGCCTGAACAACCGTTTATGGATGTGATGTGTGGTTCAGGCACTTTGGTGATTGAAGCGGCGATGATTGCGGCGAACGTGGCTCCGGGCTTGAAACGAAAACGTTGGGGGTTTGAATCATTACTTGGGTTCGACAGTGACGCTTGGAAGAGCATTAAAGCTGAAGCGAGCGTTAAAGCAAAACGTGGCGTGAGTCAGTGCCAAACTCGCTTTTTTGGCTTTGATAATGACCCGCGGGTGGTCGAAACGGCGAGGGCGAATGCAAAACGCGCTGGGGTTGGCGAACTGATTGCGTTTGACGTTGCCGATGCCACTCAGGTTACGCCACCTGAAGACTTTACCGGCGGTCATATTCTCTCCAACCCTCCTTACGGTGAGCGCCTTGGCACAACACCAGGTTTGATTGCGCTATATACCCAACTCGGTGATCACCTCAAGCAGAGTTTTGCCGGTAATCAGGTATCACTGTATTCAGGTTCTGAGGAATTGCTGAGCTGTTTACGTATGCGCGCGGATGACAAGTTCAAGCTACGCAATGGCGCGATTGATTGCGTAATGAAAACATATGGTATTACCGCGCGTGGCGAGAAGCTCCGATCCGACCAGGATAAAGAGGCGCACGGGAGCACGGATGTCGCGCCCGACTTTGCCAATCGCTTGCGTAAAAACATGGCCAAGTTAGATAAATGGGCGAAAAAAGAAGGGTTAGAATGCTATCGCCTATACGATGCGGATTTGCCGGACTATAAAGCGGCCATTGATCGCTATCGTGACTATTTAGTCATTCAAGAGTATGCCGCGCCCAAGACGATTGAACCAGAGAAAGCGCGTCGTCGTTTGCTGGATATGGTTCGAGCATCGATCGCGGTGACCGGGATCGACGTCAACAAAGTTGTCCTCAAAACCCGCGAAAAACAAAAAGGGAATAACCAGTATCAGAAGCTGGCGGCAGGCGAACGTACCATGACGGTCCATGAATATGGGGTTGCCTTGGAAGTTAACCTTTACGACTATCTCGATACCGGCTTATTCCTCGATCATCGCCCCACGCGCAAACTCATTGGCCAGAAGGCCGCGGGGAAAGATGTGTTAAACCTTTTTGCCTATACCGGCAGTGCATCCGTCCACGCGGCGGTTGGGGGCGCTCGCTCAACAACCACGGTCGATATGTCCAAAACCTATTTGGCGTGGGCCGAACGTAATATGAAGCTCAACGGCATTGTGGGTCGTCAACATCAATTTGAAAATGCCGATTGCTTGCAGTGGATCCGTCAATCAGACCGCCAGTTTGACTTGATTTTTATTGATCCACCGACGTTTTCTAACTCCAAACGCATGAACACGACGTTTGATGTTCAGCGCGATCACGTTGATGTGTTGTTAGCACTGAAAGAGCGGCTTCGTCCAGACGGTGAGATCATTTTCTCTAACAACAAACGGCATTTCAAAATGGATACCGACGCGCTGGCTGAAGCTGGGTTACGCGTTGAAAATATAACTAAGCGCTCGATACCAGAAGATTTCGCGCGCAATCCTCACATTCATAACTGCTGGATCATTCGTCACCAAGAGGTCTAAGTATGGCATTAATGCTCTACAGCACGGAAGGCTGTCACCTCTGTGAGCAAGCCTACGAACTCTATCAGTCGTTGGGGTGCCAGACACCCCTCGACACCCAAGATATCGCCTTCGATGACAATTTATTTGAGCGTTACGGTGTCACTATTCCTGTGATTGCTGTGCTGACGTCAGAAGGACAGGTGAGGGCAGAGCTTGGCTGGCCATTTGATTCAACACAATTACAGGCTTGGTTAATAGAACATGGCATTGATTAAAATTACCGGCGCACAGTTAGCGTACGGCGATAATCCTTTACTCGACCACACGGATTTTGTTTTACAACCGGGCGAACGCGTATGTTTGGTGGGACGCAACGGTGCGGGAAAATCGACGTTGATGAAGGTGCTTGACGGTCAAGTTCAACTGGATGATGGCTCGATTCAACGCCAATCTGAATTAAAAGTCTCGCGTCTTGAGCAAGATCCGCCTCGCGACAGTGATGGTACTGTCTTCGATTATGTCGCCGAAGGGTTGGCCGAGGCGGGCGCGAAGCTCAAGGAATACCACCAGTTGATCGCGACGATCGAAACCGATCCTAGCGATCGCAACATTGCCGCGCTTGCACGCGTGCAAGAGGCTCTTGACCATGCAGACGCGTGGCGCTTCGACAATCAGATTATGGTAGTGCTAGGCGCATTAGGTTTAGATGGCAATACCGCGTTGAATGCGCTCTCGGGAGGTTGGCAACGTAAAGCTGCACTAGCGAGAGCATTAGTCTGCGAGCCCGATGTACTGCTGCTTGATGAGCCAACAAACCACCTTGATGTATCGACCATCCTGTGGCTAGAACAGTTCTTAAAAGACTTTAAAGGCGCCATTGTCTTTATATCTCACGACCGTTCTTTCATTCGAGCCATGGCAACGCGTATCTTAGATCTCGACCGCGGCAAGTTGTCTTCTTGGCCCGGTGACTACGACAAGTATCTTGAAGGCAAAGAGGAAGCCCTGCGCGTTGAAGCGGAGCAAAATGCCGAGTTTGATAAGAAACTGGCACAAGAAGAAGCGTGGATTCGACAAGGCATCAAAGCGCGAAGAACGCGTAACGAAGGGCGAGTGCGTGCGCTGAAAGCGCTACGACAAGAGCGAGCCAACCGGGTTGAGTTACAGGGTAACGCAAATCTCCAGCTCGATGATGCTTCTCGCTCCGGTAAGATTGTTTTTGAGGCTGAAAACATCAGTTTCACCTATCAAGAACAACCCTTAATTAAGCCGTTTAGCTTTACAGTGATGCGTGGCGATCGCATTGCGTTGATTGGTCCCAATGGGTGCGGAAAAAGTACGCTATTAAAGCTCATGCTTCAGCAACTCGAGCCTGACACTGGCCATTTGCACGTCGGTACCAAGTTAGATGTCGCCTATTTTGACCAATACCGAGAAAAGCTCGACCCGGAAAAAACCGTTATCGACAACCTAGCGGGTGGGAAGACTGAAGTTGACGTTGGCGGCCGTAAACGCCATGTGATGGGCTATTTACAAGACTTCTTATTCCACCCTCGACGTGCTCAAACACCGGTCAAAGCGCTATCGGGCGGTGAAAAGAACCGGCTATTGCTGGCGAAACTCTTTTTAAAGCCAGCTAACTTATTGGTTCTCGATGAGCCAACCAATGACCTTGATATTGAAACCTTGGAGCTACTCGAAGACTTACTGTCGCAATTCCAAGGAACGCTGTTGCTCGTTAGCCATGACCGTCACTTTGTTGATAATACCGTGACGCATAGCTGGATTTTCGAAGGCGATGGAACCATCAATAAGTTTGTAGGTGGCTACCATGATGCACAACAGCAGCGTGAGCAATTTTTGCAAGCGGTCACACCGTCAAAGTCCGATCCTAAGCGTGTAAAAAACACCCAAGATACGGAACAAAAGACGGCAAAACCTAAAGGTAAGCCTCGTAAGTTATCTTATAAATTGCAACGAGAGCTTGAGGCCTTGCCAGCACTGCTTGAAGCGCTAGAAGCCGAAATCGACAGCCTACAAACAGAAATGAATGATCCTGAATTTTTCTCTAAAAGTCAGGAGGTTACTCAGCCAAAGCTCACAAGACTCTCGGAAGCCGAGCAAGAATTGGAGCAAGCCTTTGAACGATGGGAAGAATTAGAGGCCATGCAGCAAGATACATAGTGACGTTGTCACTAATAGGCTTGGGCACGACTCACAATTTCATTGTCATTGGTGCGATATGTCTTGATTAAAAAATAATCATGATCGAAGCTGTAGAGGATGCTTCATAAAAACGTCACGGACAGAAGCATCCTTGCGATAGCAAGTAGCACTGAATAAGATGGAATAAAGAGGGCGACTCTATGAAAAGACAGAAGCGAGATCGTTTGGAACGTGCACAGTCAAAAGGCTTCCAAGCAGGTATCAACGGTCGATCGTCTGATATATGTCCTTACCAACAAACGGATGCAAGGAGCCACTGGCTTGGTGGCTGGCGTGAAGGCAGAAGTAATAAATCTGAAATGATGAAGTAATCATTTATTGCCGTGTTTTGGCCTTATCGTTCGGGTAAGGCCTTTTTCTTGGCCACTTAATGCACTATAAC